>DATGFS010000014.1 GCA_035308905.1 bacterium
CCACGTCGATGCGGCGCAGCGCGGCTTCGAGGCCGGGCGAGCGCGTGAGGCCCGGCCACTTGGCGGCGAACTCGCGGGCCCACGCCGACGACGGCACGTCGCAGCCGGGGTCGATGACGACCGACGCGCCGCCGAGGCGGACGTGCGCGAGGTTGAGACCGAGCGTCATCTTGCCGTCTCCGTCCGCGTCGGGCATCGCCCGGCGGCTTTCGTCTTCGGAGATCGGAAACTTCGGCGCCCACCGCAGCGTGCCGTCGGAGACGACGGTCACGGTGGCGTCGCCGATCCTCCGCGATGCGACGAACTCGGACATGTCCGCTCCTCTCATCCCCGCAACGGTGACGCCGATCGCCGGCGCAACCGGCTCCAGCGTGGATCGTTCGGATCGAACGCCGCGGGCTCCTGGACACACGCAGGGCGCCGCCCGGACCGGCTCGAAATGGCATGGCCATGTCCTGGTCCCTCACCGTCGCACCGTCGTGACCCCCAACCCCTGCGCGCAGGCAGCCCAGATCAGCGTCAACTTCGTCAACCTCGGCGCGTGGAAAATCTTCATCCTCGGGATCGTGCAGGGCATCACCGAACTGCTGCCGATCAGCAGCACGGCGCATCTCCGTATCGTGCCGGCGCTGCTCGGGTGGCCGGATCCGGGCTCCGCGTTTTCGGCCGCGATGCAGCTCGCGAGCCTCGTCGCGGTGCTCACCTTCCTGTGGCCGGACGTGACCCGTCTCACGCGGGACGCGACGGCCGCCCTCGGCCGCAACAACTGGCGGGACCACTCGCTTCGGATGGCGTCCGGCATCGTGATCGGCACGATACCGATCGGCGTCGCGGGCCTACTCTTACAGAAGCGCCTCAACCAGTGCGACTCGCCCCTTCGGGGCATCGCCGTCATCGGCTGGGCCTGCGTCGTGATGGGCGTGCTGCTCGCGCTCGCGGAATGGTATGGACAGGGCGGCCGGCGCGGCGGCCGGCGGACGTGGACGAATCTCACGTTCGCCGACGGCATCTGGGTCGGCATCGCGCAGGCCTTCGCGCTGATCCCCGGAGTGTCACGCTCCGGATCGACCTTGACCGCGGCGCTGGGCCTCGGCATGGAGCGGGCCACGGCCGCGCGGTTCTCGTTCCTTCTCGGCGTGCCGGCGATTGTGCTGGCCGGCCTCTACGAGCTGCTCCAGCTGAGAAAGGCCGGCCTCAACGCGCACGGGTGGGAGCTGCTGCTGCTGGGCCTCGCCTCCGGATCCGCGGCGGCGTACTTCGCGCTCTGGGGGCTCGTGCGCTACCTGCGAGACCACACCGCATGGGTGTTCGCATGGTACCGCGTGTTCTTGGGGATCGTCTTACTCCTCGGCGCCGCCCGGGGCTGGCTCCACTAACGTTACCGGTAGGGATAACCCCTCGCGACTGCGCCGCGGCCCCCCGAGGGCCGCGGCGATTTTCTCCGGCAGTCGGCCGCGCCCGTCGAGCAAGAAGACCACCGGACAGGGAGCACGTGTGAGCCAGTTCACACCGGCGGTATGAAGTAGTTCATCGCGCCTCCCATGCGGCTCGAGTACTTTCAAGGTGCGCCGGCGCTGAGCGCCCGTGGCGGGAGGGGGACCATGATGGAGGATTCGCGAGGGGAGTCCATCACGATCGCAATTGTCGAACCTCATGCCCTCTATCGGGATCTGCTTCGAACCGGGCTCTCGGCGGTGCCGGGGTTCCAGGTGGTCGGCGCGTTCGCCGATGGCGAGAGCGCCCGAGGAATCGTCGAGCGGTCGCCCGCGGTAGCCGTGATCGATGTGGATCTGCGGGCCCCGTTGAGCGGAATCCGGCTCGGCCTGTCGGTGAAAGCGCGCCTTCCCCGGATGGGCGTCGTGTGGCTCGCGGATCACTTCCAACCGTACTTCGCGATTGCGCCCGGACGAACGGTGGGGTGGGCCTATCTCCTGAAGAAATCGACCAACTTCGCGGGTCTCACTCGAGCGATCGAAGGGGCGGCGCGCGGCCTGATTGTCCTCGATCCCGATCTCGCGCAGGAGTACCCGGCGGAGCGCCGCCCGCGGCTGGATTTGACGCCCCGGCAGGGCGAGATTCTCGGACTGATGGCCGCGGGTTTCACGAACAGCGCGATCGCCGGAATCTTGGAATTGAGCGGCAAATCCATCGAAAATCAGATCAACCAAGTGTACCAGCGGCTGCTGATCGACGCGAAGCATGAACACGTGCAGCCGCGGGTGCACGCCGTTCTCGCGTACGCCCAAGCGCTCGCCGTTGCTGCGCCCGGCGGCGACGGCGGCCTCCACTAGCACGCCTTTCGGGAGAACGGGCGCCGGCGAGCGCCGGCTAGCTCACCACTCCGAACCCGTCGGCATCCCACCGGATGCGGCATGACGGCGAGAGGCGCGCCACCCGCTCGATGATGGCGCGTCCCGGATCGGCCGCCGCCAGCACGGGGCTGCCCCGCTGCCACCGCGGCAGCCCATGTCCGAGCGTAACCGGGTGCAGCCGGACCTCCGCGAGGCGCTCGCCGTCGAACCGCACCACCGGCACCACACTCTCCCAATACGCCGAGTCCGCCGCGAACCCGCCCCGCGCGCTGCGCGCGTCGAAGAGATCGGCGGGCGTGGCCGTCGGGGGGAGCCCGAGCCGGTCGTAGAAATCCTGGGGCTGGCGCCACAACGTCTCGTTCTGGAAGACGAAGTTCCCGAGACTGTAGAAGATCGGCTTGCCGCGGTATACCTCCATCCCGCGGAGGATGTGCGGCCCGTGGCCGACGACAAGATCCGCGCCGGCGTCGACCGCGGCGCGGCAGAACGCCGGGATGAACTCCGCCGGCTGCTCGTAATCCCCGCCCCGCTGCTCGTGTGCGTGGACGCTCATGACGACCCATTCGGCCTGCCGGCGCGCGTCGCGGATCCAGGCGAGGTTGCCGGCGAGGTCCGCCGCGTGCGGCTCGGTGCGGATGCCGGGCGGGTCGCCGATCGTGAACCGCTGGCCGAGAACGGTCGTGATGCCCTCCGGGTCGGGCCGCAGGAAGCCGAGCTGGATCGAATGCCGGCGCGCCGCGCTGAAGTCGAGGCGGCGGTCGATGCCCGAGAGCGTGTCGAGCGTCGCGCGGTCGACCGCGATCGTCGTCTCGAACCGCAGCGGGTTGATGCCCGGCCGGCCCTGGCAGTCGGGCCGCTGCTCGCCGGCGTACGCCCCGGCCGGGAAGGTGCTCGTCAGCGCCATGAGCGCCACGCGGCCGGCCGGCGTCTCGAGGTAGCGCGGCGTCCGCGCCTCGGCGAGGTGCCGTCCGAGGCCGGCGTACACGACGCCCGCGCGGTCGAGGGTCGCGAGCGTCCCGAAGATCCCGCCCTCGCCCCAGTCGGTCATGTGGTTGTTGGCCGCCGAGTAGAGGTTGAAGCCGAGCGCCTTGAGGTCGTCGATGATGAGCGGCGAGCCGCAGACGTAGGTGCCGCCGCTCGTCGCCTGGGGATGGCCCGCGAACTCGTGCAGCGTCCCCTCGAGGTTGACGAAGCGGGCATCCGCGGAGCGCATGAGCTCCGTGAGCCGCTGAAAGCCGGGCTCGCGGGACGCGATCCGCTGGGTGATGAGCGCGTCGCCGGCGGCGGAAACGGTGAAGAGACGAGGCATGATCGCTGCGGCCGTTATTCTTGCGCGGGCTCGGGAAGTCCTCGCACCGCGTCGCGCGTGCCGGGGCCCGCGGCTCTAGTGTCGTGATCGCCGGCGGCAGGTCCGCCGGCAGCCCCGAGCCCGCGGCGGGCTGCCGCCGCGTAGGGATCCGCGAGATCGCGCAGCGCGTCCCCGACCAGATTGAGGGACAGGACGGTCAGCACGATCGCGACGCCGGGGAAGACGACGAACCACGGCGCCGTCTCGACGTAGATATGGGCGTCGTCGAGCATGTTGCCCCAGGTGGGCGTGGGCGGCCGCACGCCGAGGCCGAGGAACGAGAGCGCCGCGTCGGCGAGGATCGCCTCCGCGAACACGAACGTGGACTGCACGATGAGCGGCGTCAGCGCGTTGCGGAGGATGTGCACCGTGAGGATGCGCCCGTCGCCTTCGCCGAGAGCGACCGCGGCCTCGACGAACGCCCGCTGCTTGAGCTGCAGGGTCGAGCCGCGCACGATCCGCGCCGTGCGCGGGAAGTAGACGAGCGCGATCGCGATGATCTCGTTGCGCGCGCCGACGCCGAGCGCCGCCACGAGCGCGAGCGCCAGCAGGATGGCCGGAAAGGACATCAGGCCGTCGAGGACGCGCATCGCGACCGCGTCGACGCGCCGGTAGTACCCGGCCGCGAGCCCAACGAGCGTGCCCGCGGCGGTGCTGGCCGCCATCACGCCGAGGCCGATCAGCAGCGAGACGCGGCCGCTGTAGACGACGCGGCTCAGGATGTCGCGTCCGAAGTTGTCCGTGCCGAGCGGATGGCCGGACCCGGGGGGCGCGAGCCGGCCGGCCATGTCGATCCGGTCGGGTGCGATCAGGCCGAGCGCGGGCGCGAGCAGGGCCGCCAGCGTGATGGCCGCGAGTACCCCGAGCGCCGCCGCGGCGATCGGACGCCGCCGGACGAGCGCCCGCAGAAACCTGTCCATGACTAGTAGGTGATGCGCGGGTCGAGCGCCGCGTACAGCAGATCGACCCCGAGGTTCACGACGACGTACACGAGCGCGACGAACAGGACCACGCCTTCGATCACCGGGTAGTCGCGCCGGCTGATCGATTGCACGACGAGGTTGCCGATGCCGGGCAGGACGAAGACGGTCTCCACGACGACCGCGCCGGACAGGAGATTCGCGAGGCTCGTGCCGACGACGGTCATCGTCGGGATGAGGGCGTTGCGGAACGCGTGTCGGGTGAGGACGCGCGGCTCGCGCACGCCCTTGCTCCGGGCGGTCCGGATGTAGTCCTCCGCCAGCACGTCGATCGTCGCGTCGCGCGCCATGCGCGCGACCAGCCCGGCCTGGGTGAAGCCGAGCGCGACGGCCGGCAGGATGAGGCTCGCGAGCCAGGGACCAACGCCCGCGAGCGGCGAGACGTAGCCGGCGACCGGAAACAGCCGCACGGCGACCGCGAACAGCGCGATCAGGTTGAGCCCCGTCCAGAACGACGGGATCGATACGCCGAGGAGGACGAGCATCATGAAGCCCTGGTCGAACCGGGTGTTTCGCTTCCACGCCGCGAGGATGCCGGACGGCAGCGCCACCGCAAGCGCAAGCCCCTCGGCCAGCGCGGTCAGGCTCGCCGTCGGGCCGAGGTGGTCCCAGATCGCGCGTGTGACCGGCTGCCGCAGGAAGATCGACCGGCCGAGGTCGCCGCGCAGCACGTGCTCGAACCAGAGCACGAGCTGGACGTAGAGCGGCCGGTCCAGACCGAGCGCGGTCCGGAGCTGCGCGACCTGCGCCTCCGACGCGTCCGATCCGAGGATGACCGACGCCGGGTCGCCCGGAATCAAGTGGATCAGGAGAAAGACGACGACGCCGACGACGGCGAGCACCGGCACGAGCGCCACGACCCGTCCGGCCGCGTAGCGGGCCATGCGGTCAGCGCGCGGCGGAGGCCGGGCGGGCGCGGCGGCGCGGCGCGCGCCCGCTCAGTGCGTCACCCACGTGTTCCAGAAGCGGACGTCGAAATACCCGGTGTAGCCGTGCAGGTGGTCGTTGTACACCTCGAGCCCGAACTGATTGCCCACCTTGGCGACCGGCACCTCGGTATAGAAGATCGTCTGAATCTGATCCATGATCTTCCGCCGCGCCTCGAGCGCCGTCACCGGGGCGCGGCTCCACTGCGCCAGCGCCGCGTCCATCGCCTCGCTCTTGTACCAGCCCGGCCAGGTCTTCCCGAAGAAGATGACGCCGGTCGGATCGATCGACGGCGAGAACCCGGTCAGGAAGATGTCGAACATCTCCGGCTTGGTCCGCCGGCTCAGCAGCGTCGGCCAATCGTACACCTGCGAGTCGACCGTGAACCCGGCGGCCTGCATCTCCGGCACCAGCACCTGCGCGGTGTTGTTGTTCCAGGTGTAGTCCTTCGTCGACATGACGACGATCTTCTGGCCCTTGTAGCCGGCCTCGCGGAGGAGTGCGCGGGCTTTGTCGAGGTTTTGATGGTCGTAGAGGTCGGCGCCGGCGCGGCTGTACACGTCGTGCTGCTCCGGGAAGAAGAGGCCCGGGTCCAGCTGCCAGAACGCCTTCGGCCCCGCGGCCGCGGCCATCAGGTCCGCGTTCTTCATCGAGTACAGCACGGCCTGGCGCAGCCGCATGTCGGTGAACGGCCCGTGCGCCTTGTTGAACACGACGCCGGTCCAGCTGAACACCTTCACGATGTCCGCGCTCAGCCGGCGGTTGGCCTTGACCTTGGCGTAGAGATCGGGCGGGAGCTCGAGCGCGAGATCGTACTGTCCGGTCGAGACGCCGGCCAGACGGACTTGGGGATCGGTCACGGGAAAGAAGTGGATCTCGTCGGCGTACGCGACCTTGCGGCCGGTGATCCCGCCCCAGTTCTCCGTGCGTGACGCGTACGCGGGGTTGCGCGCGAGCACGATCTCCTGGCCCGGCGTCCACTTCTTGAAGATGTAGGGGCCCGTGCCGACGAGCTCCTCGAGCGGCTTGAGCCCGGCGCGCTCGGCGATCGCCTTCGGCACGATGATCGCGGACTGTTTTGGATCGCCGAGGCTCGTGATGAGCGGCGTGAACGGCGCGGCGAGCGTGATCTCGACCGTGCCCGGGTCGACCGCGCGGAGTCCCTTGACGTACTTGAACGTCTCCTGCCCGCCGCTGCTCAGTTTGCCCCACCGCGCGAGCGACGCGATCACGTCGTCGGCCGTCACGGACTGGCCATTATGGAACTTGAGGCCCGCCCGCAGCTTGATCGTGTAGCGGAGGCCGTCGTCGCTGACCGTGTAGCCCTGCGCGAGCAGCGGCCGGACCTCGTACTGCTGGTCGATGGCGAAGAGGCCTTCGAAGACATGCCACGCGACGAGCCTCGTCGCTGTGGCCGTGGAGGACATCCAGTCGAACGTCGTCGGCTCCGCGTTCGTGGCCACGCGGATGGCCCCGCCCGACTGGGCCTGCCCGGACGCCGGCGCCCCCGAGGCGGACCACATCAGGAGCGGAACGACACACACCGCGAGGATTCGCGCCACAGCGTTTGTGCGCACCCGGCATCACCCTCCCCCGATCGCCCGCGCGGCAACCGCAGCCGGCCGACTCTTGGGCCTGCGGGCGTCTTGGCTCCGCTCGCCGAGGGCGCCTATTCGCGCTCGGAGGCGGCGCGCCTTCCGGCCCGCCCGCCGGCGGCCGGGCGCTACCGGAACTGTGCGAGCCCCCCGCGGCGGCGCCGAGGGTGACGAGCGCGAGGCCGGTCAGCGCTTCTTCTTCAGCATCTCGACAAAGTAGCGGTGCACCCGGTCGTCCGCGGTCAGTTCGGGATGAAACGCGGAAACGAGCATGTTGCCCTGCCGGGCCAGCACCGGTTTGCCGCCGAGCGACGCGAGCACCTCGACGTCCGGCCCCACGTTCTCGATCGCGGGGGCGCGGATGAACACGGCGTGCAGCGGCGGCCCGCCGAGGGCCGGAATCTCCAAATCCGTTTCGAACGAATCCACCTGGCGCCCGTACGCGTTGCGCCGGACGGTGATGTTCATCAGGCGCAGCAGCGGCGGTTCGCCGCCGCTCGCCTGTTTCGACAGCGCGATCATCCCGGCGCAGGTGCCGTACACCGGCATACCCTCTTTCACCCGCGCCGGGATCGCCCGGTCGAGACCGTACTCCACCGCGAGCTTCCCGATCGTCGTCGACTCGCCCCCGGGAATGACCAGCGCGTCGACCTTCGCCAGGTCTTCGGGCGTGCGCACCTCGATCGCCTCGACGCCGAGCCCCCGGAGCATCTTCACGTGCTCGATCACGTCGCCCTGGAGGGCGAGGACGCCGATCTTCGCCGGCGCTCCGTTGTGCTTGGGGTCGCGCGCCGTCACGGCACTACCAGCCCCGCGTCTGCAGCAGTTCGGCCTCGGGCAGCTTGCGGACGTCGAGGCCCTTCATCGCCTCGCCGATGCCTTCGGAGACCCGCGCGATCACATCGGCATCCTTGAAGTGGGTGGTCGCTTCGACGATCGCCTTGGCCCGCTTCGCCGGATCGTCGGACTTGAAGATCCCGGAGCCGACGAAGTTGCCGTCGCAGCCGAGCTGCATCATGAGCGCCGCGTCCGCGGGCGTGGCAATGCCGCCGGCCGAGAAGTTCACGACGGGCAGGCGGCCGAGCGTCCGCACTTCCAGGACCAGCTCGTACGGCGCGCCCAGCTCCTTGGCGGCCGTCATCAGCTCCTCCTCGGGCGTGACCTGCAGAATCCGGATGCCGTCCATCACCGCGCGCATGTGCCGCACGGCCTCGACGACGTTGCCGGTGCCGGCCTCGCCCTTCGTGCGGATCATCGCGGCGCCCTCGCCGATCCGGCGCAGCGCCTCACCGAGGTCGCGGCAGCCGCAGACGAACGGCACCTTGAACAGATGCTTGTTGATGTGATACCGCTCGTCGGCCGGCGTCAGCACTTCGCTCTCGTCGATGTAGTCGACGCCGAGGGCCTCGAGCGTCTGGGCCTCCACGAAATGCCCGATCCGCGCCTTCGCCATGACCGGAATCGTCACGACCTCCATGATCTCCTTGATCTTGAGCGGGTCCGCCATCCGCGCGACGCCGCCCTCTTTGCGGATGTCGGCGGGTACGCGCTCGAGCGCCATCACGGCGCACGCGCCGGCGTCCTCCGCGATCTTCGCCTGATCCGCGGTCGTCACGTCCATGATGACGCCGCCCTTCAACATCTGCGCCAGACCCCGCTTCAGCTTGACCGTTCCGACCTCTGCCATCGCCCTGCCTCCCTTTTCTGACGGCTTGCTAGCTGTTTCCGGCGGCTTGTCCGCCGGCACCGGCCCGGGTGCCTTCCAAACCAAGTTGCGATGCGATGCCTTTGAGCGCCTCGATTACGACGCCGACGTGCTCCTCGAGCGACACGCCCAACAGTTCCGCGCCGGCCGTGATGTCCTCGCGGCGGACCGCGCGCGCGAACGCTTTGTCTTTCATCTTCTTGAGCACCGCCGACACATCGACCTCACCGATGGCCCGCGACGGCCGGACGAGCGCGACCGCGATCACGAAGCCGGACAGCTCGTCGGCTGCGAACAGCGTCTTTTCCATGCGGCTCTCCCTCGATACGCCGCTGTAATCGGCGTGCGAGAGGATGGCCCGGCAGAGCGGCTCCGGCAGCCCGCGCCCGCGCAACAGCTCGACTCCCACGAACGGGTGGCCGGCCTCCTGCGACGGGTGCTTCTCGTAATCGACATCGTGCAGCAGGCCGACAAGGCCCCAAGTGTCCTCATCTTCGCCGAACTTCCGAGCGTAGGCGCGCATTACAGCCTCGACCGCCAGCATATGTTTCTGCAGATTGACCGAGGGCGTCTCAGCGACCAAGAGCGCCCAAGCCTCGTCTCGCGTCACGCCCGGCCCTGCCTCCCCTGCGCTCGATCGTCGCGCGCTGTCCAACGATTCACCTGCAAGAGTATCAGAAGACCCGACCGACTCTATGTGTTCCTAGTAACAATAGTTGACTATCCCCGGCAAGATGGTACCATCCCTTATAATATAAGGATACGCTTGGGTCAATATTATTATCTACATTGGAGGCGCGCGTGGATACAATTCAACTAACGCGTGACTCAGACATTCCGCTGTACCGGCAGCTTCACGCGGCTGTCGCCGCGTCGATACGAGCGGGCCGAATCGCGAGCGGCGAGCGGCTGCCGTCGGTTCGACAACTCGCGCGGGAGCTACACGTCAGCCTTATCACCGTCGTACAGGCCTACCAAGTGCTGGCGGCGGACGGCCTGGTTCAGGCGACGGTCGGCCGGGGGACGTTCGCCGGAGGCCCGCAGCCGGCGCCGGTCCCTTTTGTTTCACGTGAAACACTCCACGCCATGAACGGCACGGAATGGCAGTCGTCTCTCCCCGTCCATCTTCGCGCTCCGAGGGTCACCGCCATGGAAGCCCTACTCAGACCGGCGGTGCGGTCGAACGTCATTTCGCTGGCCGGGGGAATTCCGGATCCAACTCTGTTTCCCGTGCGCGCGCTTGGCAGGATGTGGCACCGCGCACTCGCCGTCGAGGACCCGAAGTTTCTCCAATACGGCTCGCCCCAGGGGGACCCGAGTCTGCGCGGTTGGATCGCCGACCACTGCGGGGCGGCCGGGATCGCGGCGCGCCCCGACGACGTCCTGATCACGTCGGGTTCCCAGCAGGCGATCGACCTGGTGGCCCGGACGCTCGTCGCGCCGGGTGACCCCGTCCTCGTCGAAAGCCCGACATTCCTCACGGCGCTCGATGTCTTTGAGGGCCGGGGCGCGAACCTGATCGGTGTGCCGGTTGATGCCGACGGCATGCGCGTCGACGCGGCCGCGGCGGTGATCGAGCGCTACCGGCCGCGCATCGTCTACACGATCCCCACGGCGCACAACCCGACCGGCGTGGCAATGAGCGACGAACGGCGGCGCCGCCTTGCCGCGCTGGCCCGCCAGCATAACCTCATCGTGCTGGAAGACGACACCTGCAGCGAATTCTCCTACGACGGCGAGGCCTTGTCGGCGATTAAGGCGTATGACAGCGGCGGCCATGTCATGTTCATCCGGAGCTTCTCCAAGACGGTCATTCCGGGGCTTCGTGTCGGCTGCATTGTCGCGCACGGACCGGTGATGGCTAGGCTAATTGAGGCCAAGCTGGTGATGGACCGGTTCACCTCGCCGTTGATCCAGCGCACCTTGTGGCGGTACCTATCGTCGAAACAGTACGAGCGGGATCTACGAATCGCCCGGGAGACGTACAGGCGGCGGCGGGACACTGTGTTGAGGGTGCTCGAGGCCTCCATGCCGGCCGGGGTCGCGTGGACCAGGCCGACGGCGGGCTTCAACCTGTGGTTGACGCTGCCTCAGGAGGTTCCGGCCCGCGAAGCGTTTGCCGAGGCCCTCAAGGAAGGCGTCGCCTGCGGACTCGGTGATCTCTTCCTGCCGCACACGCCGCCGCCGTCTGGACTGCGGCTGTCGTTTGCGGACAAACCCGAAGAGGTGCTCGCGGAGGGTGTCAGGCGGCTGTCGTCGGCACTGCGACGGCTCCTGTCCGCCCGGTCCGGCCAGGCGGACGAGCAGACGGAGTACGTGACCAGCGTGTAACCCGACGCAACGACCGTCGGCCTGATCGGCTAGCGGAGAAGCAGGTCGATGAGCCGCTCGAGGTCCTGGGCGGAAAAGTAGCGGAGCTCGATCGTGCCGCGGGCGCCACGCCCGTGGATCGCCACCGTTGTCGTGTACCGCTCCCGGAGCTGCGTCTCGAGGTCCACCAGCTGTGGATCTCGTCGCCTGCCGTCTTTCCCCGATGTTTCACGTGAAACACGGCGAAGCCTGGCTTGGACGAGCGCTTCGGTATCCCGCACCGAGAGTGACTTCTCTTCGACGGTCTTCCAGATCTCGAGCAGTGCCTTGGTGTCCGGAGCCATGAGCAGCGCCCGTCCGTGTCCCTCGCTGATCCGTCCCTGCCCAATCGACGCTTGGACGGCGGGGGGCAGATCGAGGAGCCGGACGGTGTTGGCGACGGCCGGCCGGCTCGATCCAACTGCCTCCGCCACCTGGTCCTGCGTCAGCTGAAACTCCTCCGACAGGCGGCGGTACGCCATCGCCCGCTCGATCGGGTTCAAGTCGCTACGCTTCAGATTCTCGACCAAGGCGATTTCGAGCATCTCGCGATCCGCTACGTGCCTGACCACCGCGGGAATGGTAACGAGCCCCGCGTCCTTGGCCGCCCGCCACCGCCGCTCGCCGGCGACGAGTTCGTAGCCGGTGCCCGTGGGACGGACCATGACCGGTTGAAGCACGCCGTGCCGGCGCACCGACGCCACCAACTCGTCGAATTCCGGCCCGGCGAAATCGCGGCGCGGCTGGAACGGGTTCGGCGCGATCTTGTATACATCGAGTTCGGTCGCAGCGCCCGCCGGCTCGGCCGCCGCTCCCGGAATGAGCGCGTCCAGTCCCCGTCCGAGTCCGCGTTTAATCATTGTAGTCACCCCTCACCATGGTTGTCGGGTTCAGTCCCGGCGGAACGGCCGCGGCTTCAGCGTCCGGGCGCGGTCTCAAACCGAATCGCTCCGCGACCTCGACGGCGAGCTCCCCATACGCCGCCGCGCCGCGCGACGACGGCGCGTAGGCCGAGACCGGCTGGCCGTAGCTCGGCGCCTCCGCGAGGCGGACGCTCCGCGGGATCTCCGCTCTGAATACGAGATCGCCGAAATGCCGGCGGACCTCGGCGCCGACCTGATCGGAAAGCTTGGTGCGCGGATCCACCATTGTGAGCAGCACGCCGGCGATCCGCAGGCCGGGATTGAGATGCCGCCGCACGAGCCCGATCGTTTCGACCAGCTGCGTCAGGCCTTCCAGCGCGTAGTACTCGCACTGCACCGGGATGAGGCACGCCTCGGCCGCCGTCAGCGCGTTGACCGTGAGCAGCCCGAGCGACGGCGGACAGTCGATCAGGATCACGTCGTAGCCGTCCCGCACGGCACCGAGCGCGGTCTTCAACTTGGATTCCCGGGCGATTTGGGGGACGAGCTCGACCTCAGCGGCCGCGAGGCGCGAATCGGCCGGCGCGACATCGAGACGTTCGGTCGGCGTTGTCACGACGACGCCCGGCAGCGGCGCGCCCATGACCACCGCGTCATAGGTGCTCGCGTCGAGGGCCGCTTTGTTGATGCCGGCACCGCTCGTGCAGTTGCCCTGCGGATCCATGTCCACGAGGAGGATGCGATGGCCGAGCGTCGCGAGGGAGGCGCCGAGGTTGACGGCGGTGGTGGACTTTCCCACGCCGCCTTTCTGGTTCACGATCGCAAACGCGTGCGCCGTACCGACGACTCCTGTGTGCTGCGTCGAAAGTGCGATGTCTAGGCCGACCGGCGTTCCTGCGATCGTAGACCTGTTCCCGCACTCGTCCGGCAAATCCTCCGGTTCGGCCGGCGCGGCCGGGGCGTTCCGGCGGGGCGGGTCGCTCTATTCAGATGTATATATGTTTATACGCTTACATAGTCACGGCGGCGCCGACCGCGGATCGCGGGCGGCCGCTCAGAGTGGACGGCGCTGCGGAACGCCGGCGCGGCGGGGGTACGCCGCGGGCGTCGGCGCGATCTTGCGGATGACCACCACAGGCGAGCACACGTCCGCGGGCGGGGAATGCACCGCCGCTTCGCCCCCGAGAACCTGCAGCGCCCGGGCCGCGGCGCGGACTTCGTCCGTCGCGCCGCGGCCTTTCGCCAGCACCGCGCCGCCGCCGAGCCGCAGCAGCGGCAGCGCGTACTCCGCGAGCACCCGCACGGGCGCGAGCGCCCGCGCGGTCACGGCGTCGTAGCGATCGCGGTGGGCGGGATTGCGGCCGAGATCCTCGGCCCGCGCCTGCGCGACATCGACGTTGTCGAGCCCAAGATCTCGGGCGGCGATCTCGAGAAACGCCGTCTTCTTTCGCGCCGCGTCCGCGAGTAGGACGCGGAGGCGCGGCCGCATCACGGCGATCGGAATCCCCGGCACGCCCGCGCCGCTGCCGAGATCCGCAAGGCGGCCCGACTCCGGCACGAACGGCAGCACGCACAACGCGCCGGCAACCAGGACCGACGCGGCTTCCGACGAGTCCGCGCCCGTCAGCTGCACGCGGGTGCGCCACTCCTCCACGAGCGCGAGGAAGCGCTCAAGACGCCGGCGTTGTTCAGCGGAGAGCGCGAGTCCGAGCGCGGCCGCGGCCGACGCCACCGTCATGCCGGAGGCGCGCGATGGTATGGGGCGCGGCGTGCGCGGCGCCACGCGGCTACTTACGCGTCGGTGTCTTCTGGAAGCTCGCCGTCCGCCGCGGCATCGCCGCGGCGGGATGCCCCCGCGGGCGCGGTGCCCCGCGGCGCGATGACGATGTGCCGGTCGGCGCCGTCGCCTTCGCTAAACGTCATGACGTCGGGATCTTCGGCGAGCATCGTGTGGATGAAGCGCCGTTCGGAGGCGGGCATCGGATCGAGCGGCGCCGGCTCGCCGCTGCGCCGCACGCGGCTCACGACGCGGCGGGTGAGCGCCGAGAGCGTCTCCCGCCGCCGCTCGCGATAGCGCTCGGCGTCCACGGCGACCTGCACGCGGTGGCCGACCCGGCGTGTGGTCATGAGGTTCACGAGGAGGTCCAGCGCCTCGAGCGTCTGGCCGTGGCGCCCGATCAGCGGCGCGAGCTGCGGTCCGGTGACCGTGACGGAGACGCCGCCGTCCTCCGCCCGCGCCGTCACCGAGGCGCCCATGCCCATCGCCTCGAGGAGCGACGCGGTGACGCGGCGGGCGACCGCCACGGGATCGTCGGCCGCGTCACCCTGTGGGGACGGAGCGGGTTCCGGCGGAGCGGCCGCCGCCTCCTCGGCCTCCCCGGCTTCGATCGCCGACAGGAGCGTGACACGAACGCGCGCTTCGCGCGAGCCGAGGCCGAGCACGCCCCGGCTGCCTTCGTCCAGCACCAGCAGGTCCACGTCTTCGCGCTTGGCGCCAAGCGTGCGCAGCGCGATGCGGATTGCCTCTTCGACGGTGCGCCCGGCGCCTTCTGCCGAGTTCACGCCTGCTTCGCCCCCTTCTGGTTTCCCGATCTGCGATCCCGGCGGCTCGCGGGCTTCCCGCCGGCCGGCTGCGCCGGCTTGGGTTTCACAGCGGCGGGCGGCGAGTCCGCCTGCGCCGCGCCGGCGCGCGACTGGGCGACCGCTTGAGATTTCGGGGGCGCGCTCACCATCGGGGACGGCGGGCCCACCACGAGGAAGTACTCGCCGATGTAGGCGGTCGTGGACACGATCCAATAGATCGACAGTCCCACGGCATAGTTGAGCGCGAAGTAGCCGAACATGATCGGCATGAACACGAACATCTTGGCCTGGGCCGGGTCGGTCATGCTCATCTTCTGCTGATACCACGTCGTTCCGCCGACCAGGACGGGGAAGATGAGCGCGAGCAGGTAGGCGGTATGATCCGGCAGGGCCTTGAGCACGAACTGCATCGGCCGCTCCGCCATGCCAAGCCACGGTAGCCCGATCACGGTGGCGGTTCCGAAGAGCTTGCTGTTCGACAACAGCGCAAAGAGACCCCACAGCACCGGCAGCTGGACGATCATCGGCAGGCAGCCCATCATCGGATTGACGCTGTGGGCGCGGTACAGAGCCATCATCTCTTGATTGAGGGTCTTGGGATCGTCCTTGTGCTTCCGGCGCAGCTCCGCCATGTGTGGCGTCAGGACCTGCATCGCTTTCATCGACCGCAGCTGCACGCGCGTGAGCGGGTGGATGACCGCCTTGACGATGAGCGTGAGCAGAATGATGGACAGCGTATAGTCGTGGGTGAGGTGATAGAGCGCCTGGAGCGCGCTCCCGAGCCAGGGCACAAATGGATTATGAAAACTAGGCAACTCTAGGCCTCCCTGGTTCGGCGCGGCCGTCCGACGCCGGCGCATCGCGCCGGCCGGTCCCGTGCTCGTGGGGCGACGCCGGCGGGACGGGATCGTACCCGCCCGGATGGAACGGGTGACAGCGCAGGATCCGGCGCACCGCGAGCCAGCCGCCGCGCGCGAGCCCGTGGCGCCCCACGGCCTCCGCGGCGTACTCGGAGCAGGACGGAGTGAACCGGCACGACGGCGGCAGAAGGGGCGAGATCCAGCGCTGATACCAGCGGACCGCGCCGACCCCGAGCGCGCGCCCTACGTCGCGGCCCCGCACAGCAGCCGCCCCGCGGCGCACAGCGCTTCCATCTCTCGCATGATCTCGATGAACCCGGCCTCGGCCGCCCCGGGGCGCGCCACCACGACGATGTCGCCGGTCGCGCACAGCCGCGCCTCGATCCGGCGGTACGCCTCGCGCAGCCTGCGCTTGGCGCGGTTTCGAACCACCGCCCCGCCGATGCCCCGGCCGGCGGTTACGCCGACCCGACGGCCGAACTGCGTCGGCCGGACGTAGAGCGCCAGGGTCTGCCCGGCATAGCGGCGGCCTTCACGATACACTCGGGAGAAGTCCGCCCTCGAGACGAGCCGCCCGCCGCCCGCCATCGACCCGGGCTCGCGCCGCTGCCGTTACGCGGGCGAGAGGCGGCGCCGGCCGCGTTGGCGGCGGCGCCGCAGCACGTTCCGGCCGCCCGGCGTGCGCATCCTCGCCCGGAACCCATGCGTCCGGGCGCGGCGTCTGCGATTCGGCTGAAACGTGCGCTTCACGACGGCACTCCTCCATCAAGAGACCAAATGACTATAGCACACGACCCGTGGGGGCGTCCATGAAACCCGCTTCGCGATCCCGAACGCGACGGCCGTGGTCTCGGCTCCCACGGCCACGATGGACGCAGCCGGTGTCGTACCCGTCGCCACCAGATGCGGCGGCGCGGAGCCCGTGCGTCGGGCGGCAGACGGCAGCCCCGGACCGAATTTCACGGAAATGGTGGTATCTTGTGGACGGTGGGGACATTTATCCACAGTTTTACACTCCCTTAATACACATCGGATATGACGTGCCCAATTTCCAACAGGTTCCGGTTTTTCTCCGGCCTCTCGGCAGGAGTCCCGTCTCCTTATCCACAATCTTTTCCACACCTGTGGATAACGTGGTTCACCCGCTGTGATCCGCGCGGTACACAGTCTGCACACCGCATGCGCGACGACGGTGGCGCGTGACCGCTGAAAAGACTGCGATCATCTCTCCACAGAGTTGACCGCACCACGGCATTTCAGCGGCATGCTCGAAAAGTACGAGACGGGTGCGAAAACAAAAGGAGGGCATCCGCGCGCGGCCAATCTTTCGTGCGCACGCGGAGGAGTCGCATAGATGCAGGACTTCTTCCTGCGGCTCGTGTCTCAACGGGGAGATGAGACCGCGAACGAGGCGCAGGCGCCCGAAGTTCGCGTAGCGATCTACGATTCGCCGCTCGCACCACCGCAGGTCGTCACCCTCTCGTCTGATGACTTCAACCAGCTCATCGGCGAATTGTCCGCGCGAACGCACAGTTACGCGCGGGAGCGGGGCGGCCGCATCCCCTTCGTGGTCATCAAGGAGATCATCGAAAATTTGATTCACGCCTACTTCAAAGACGCGGTCGTCACGATCATGGGTGACGGCAACACGATCCGCATCTCGGACCAGGGGCCCGGCATTCCTGAGAGTGTGCGGGCACATGCGTTCGAGCCCGGTTTCACGACCGCCACGCGCGAGATGCGCCGGTTCATCAAAGGTGTCGGGTCCGGACTGCCGGTCGCGAAGGAGCAGCTGGCCTTCCTCGGCGGCGCGATCACGATCGATGACAACCTGAAGGGCGGCACGGTCGTGACCCTTCACGTCGGCCCGCCCGCGGGAGCCGCGCCGGAGGCGGCGGCCGCGCCGCGAGTCGCGGCCACGGCGCCGGCGGTCCCCAGCGCGGCCGCGCCGCGTCTCTCCGACCGGCAGAAGAAGATCCTGCTCCTGATCGCGGAGATCGGCGCGGCCGGACCGTCGACCATCGCCAAGGAGCTCGGGATGAGCCACAGCACCGCGTTCCGTGAACTGTCGGCGCTGCAGCACATGCGGCTGTTGGCGGTCGGCACCGCCGACCCCGGCAAACGGACGTTGACGGAAGAGGGCATCGCGTTTCTCGGCACCGTTTTCAAAGACTAGACAGGATCGCGGCATCCGCCGGACGGGAGGGCGCACGGCATGGACGTACAGAGCATCACCGCCGGCCAGGTATGGCAGGAAGCCCTGACGCGGATCGAGAGTCAGCTCAGCAAGCCGAGCTTCGAAGCGTTTCTCAAAGCGATGCAGCCGCTGGCGCTGGAGCAGGATGTCTTTGTGTTTTCCGTTCCGAGCGCGTTCGCGAAAGAATGGCTAGAGGGCCGCTATCGGGGTCTGATTGCGGAGACGCTTCGCGAAGTACTGACGCGCGGCGTGGACGTGCGGTTCGTCGTGACCGACGTCGATTCCAACGGCCACAGTGCCCGCCCCGCGCCGCCCACGCAGGCGCTCTCGCGTCCCGAGGCAACGGCGCCCGGGGCGGTCGGCGACATGCGGTACCACACCGGCAAATACACGTTCGACACCTTCGTCGTCGGCGCCGGCAACCGATTCGCACACGCGGCCGCGCAGGCGGTCGCAGAAGCCCCGGCCCGAGCCTACAATCCGCTGTTCATCTACGGCGGAGTCGGACTGGGCAAGACGCACCTGCTCCAGGCCATCGGCCATTACGTCCTGAGCCACTCACCGGCGGCGCGCGTGATGTATGTCTCCTCGGAACGATTCACGAACGACCTCATCAACGCGATCCGCGACGACAAGATGGTGGAATTCCGCCACCGGTACCGGAACGTCGACGTGCTCGCCATCGACGACATCCAGTTCCTGGCCGGAAAGGAGCGCACGCAGGAGGAGTTCTTCCACACCTTCAACACCCTGCACGAGACGAGCCGCCAGCTCATCATCAGCAGCGACCGTGCCCCCCGCGAGATCCCGACGCTGGAAGACCGGCTGCGCTCCCGGTTCGAGTGGGGCCTCATCGCCGACATTCAGCCGCCCGATTACGAAACCCGCGTGGCTATCCTCCGCAAGAAGGCGGAAAAAGACCGCATCGTCGTCCCTGACGAGGTGGCGCAGTACATCGCGCAGCGCATCTCCTCCAACATCCGCGAGCTCGAAGGAGCGCTGAGCCGGCTTCGCGCCCATGCCGAAATGTCGCGAACCTCCATTTCGGTCGACCTGGCCGCGGAAGTGCTCAAAGAGCTCCTTCCGCAGGCGCGGGTGCGCCCCGTGACGATTCCGGCGATCCAGCGGGCCGTCGCGGAGTTCTTCGGGATTCGGATCGAGGAAATGAAAGCCAAGCGGCGGACCAAAGGAGTCGCCTTTCCCCGCCAGGTGGCCATGTATCTCTGCCGGGAAATTACCGACGCCTCGCTGCCGCGGATCGGCGAAGAGTTCGGCGGCCGCGATCACACGACGGTCATGCACGCCTGCGATCGGGTCAAGCGCGCCCTGCAGGAGGATGCCCACCTGAACGCCGGCGTTCAGAGTCTTGTGGAAAGCTTCCGGACGGAACGTCCCGGAGCCAGGGGATAGTATGTGCACCGTCGGAGCTGCCTCAGGCGCCGACCGCCCGGTCGGGGGATGACCTGGATAACCTCACCCGACCGGTAAATTCCTTCAGTCTGGTTATCCACAGGGCGAAATCGCCGTCTGGTGCGCCTCGCTGCCGATATTCACACAATCCACAGGTTCTACTACTACTACGACGAATCTTTATATAAGAAAACTTCTACCAGGAGGACCTCAGGAATGCACCTCAAGTGCTCTCAAGACAACCTTTTGAGAGCGGTGCAAACCGTCGGCCGGGCGATTTCCCCTCGGGCCAGCATGCCCATTTTAGGCAACATTCTTGTTGAAACGACGAAGAACGGCGCCAAGATGGCCGCAACCGATCTCGAGCTCGGTATTGAGGCCTACGTCACCGGCACCGTCACGGAAGGCGGCGCCGTGACCCTTCCGGCGCGCATCCTCAGCGATATTGTGACAAACCTGCCTGAAGCGCCCGTCGAGGTTGTGGTTACCGAGGGCGAGTCCAAAGCTGTCATTACCTCGGAAAATGTCCGGTTCGAGATTTTGGGGTTGCCGGCAACCGATTTTCCACTCATGCCGTCCGGCGAGGGAAATGTCGTCGTGAAGTTCGATGCCGGGCTGCTGCGGACGATGATCCGGCAGACAAGTTTCGCGGTCTCGACGGACGAGACGCGCCCGTTTTTGACCGGTGTCTACCTGGTTGTCGAGGGCGAGCAGGGCCACCTCGTCGCAACCGACGGCGGGCGGCTGGCGGTCCGGCGCGCCAAGATGGGCGGCGGCCGCGGCAAAGTGACCGCGATCGTCCCGAGCAAGACGATGGCAGAGCTCGTTCGCGTTCTTGGGTCGGTCGAGGGCGAAGTTTCCGTCGCGTCGCACGACAACCAGCTGATCTTTTCGCTTCCCGGAATGCGGTTCGTCTCGCGCCTCATCGCCGGGCAATTCCCGAATTACGAACAGGTGATCCCCAAGGAGTTCAAACAGCGGATCACCGTAGGAACCGAGCGGTTGCTCCGCGGAGTCCGGCGTGCCAGCATCACGGCCAAGGACTCGGCCAACGTGGTCCGGCTCAACGCATCCGAGGGGACGTTGACGATTTCGTCCAACACCCCGGACGTCGGCAAAGCGCAGGAAGACATCGAGGTGCGCGTCGAAGGCGACGCGATCCCGGTGGCGTTCAACGCGAAGTTCCTGATGGATGCGCTGTCTAACATCGATGCGCCGGACGTGCATTTCGACCTTACCGGTCCCCTCAGCCCCGGCGCGCTGCATCCCACCGACAACTCAGACTATGTCTACGTCCTCGCGCCCGTTCGGGTCTATTCGTAAGCCCAGCTCCCGAACGAGTGAGGTGGCGATCGAAACCGCTCGGATAACCCTTGGTGACTTCTTGAAATGGGCGGGGGCCGCGGAGACGGGCGGCCGCGCCAAACAGATGGTCCAGACGGGCGTCGTGCGGGTGAACGGCGCCGTCGAGCGCCGGCGCGGGCGGCAGCTCGCCCCCGGCGACCGCGTCGCCGCGGAGGGAAGGGAGTACCTGGTTGTGGCTCGCTGACCTTCGGTTGCGGGACTTCCGTAATTACGCCACCGTCGATCTCGCGTTCGCGGCCGGGATCACGGTGCTGATCGGAGCGAACGCGCAGGGGAAGAGTAATCTGCTCGAGAGCATCTACACGGCGGCGCTGGGCCGGAGCCCGAGGGCTTCGGCCGACGTGGAGCTGGTGCGGTTCGATCAGGATCGCGCGTATGTGCGGGCCGAGGTCCGCGATCCTCGGACCGATGTGCTCGAGATCGCGGTCGACCGCACGACCGGCGAGAAGCGCATGAAGGTCAACGGCGTCGTCGTGCAGCGCGCGCAGCTGCTCGGGCGGATGGCCGTCGTGCTGGCCGGTCCGCTCGACGGCGACGTCATCCGCGGTGCCCCGGGTGCGAGGCGCCGGGTGCTGGACGCGGCGCTGAGTCAGGCGAGCCCGTCGTATTATTTCTCGCTGACGCGGTATCTGCGGGTTGTGCGTCAGCGCAACCGCCTCTTGGGCGAGGGCGCCGGCGGGCCGGCGCTCGAGCCGTGGGACCAGCAGCTGGTCGCCCTGGGGGCGACGCTGGTCGAGCGCCGGCGCGGGTTCGTGCGGGCGCTTGCCGCGCGGGCCGCGAAGCGGCACGCGCGCATCGCGGACGGATCCGAGCGGCTCGACATCGTGTACTCGTGTACGGCGGACGATCCGGACGGCGCGGCCGCGTCCGATGCGGACGCGCTGGCGCGGGCGCTCACGAAACACCGCGGCGAAGAGCTCCGGCGGCGAACCAGTCTCGTGGGGCCGCACCGGGACGACCTCCGGATCACCGTGAACGGCATCGACCTTCGAACCTTCGGCTCCCGGGGCCAGCAGCACACCGCGGCGCTCAGTCTGCGGCTCGGCGAGGTGGAGCTGCTGCGGGAGGAGCTCGGGACGTGGCCGGTTCTTCTGCTGGACGACGTGCTCGCGGATCTCGATCCATCGCGGCAGGTTCTGCTGCTCCGGGAGATCGAAGGACCGCAGGTGCTGCTGACGCATACGGTCCCGCCCCCCGCGGCCGGGGTTCCGCTGCAGGCCTTCGTCGTCCGGGGCGGCACGATCGCGGCCGGCACCGATGTATACGCTTAAGGAGCTGCTGAACGACGCGCTGTCCGGCCTGGTCGGGCCCCGCCGCGCCCGCCAGGGCGGTGTGCTGGACGCGTGGCCCGAAGTGATCGGCGAGGCCCGCGCCCGGCATGCGCACGCGGTGGGCGTCCGCGGGCAGACACTTATCGTCGCAGTGGACCATCCCGCCGTCTACTACGAATTGGGCATGCAGCGGGCGTCGTTGATCGAGACGCTGAACGCCAAAGCCGGCGGACGCGTCATTGCTGAAATCCATTTGACGATGCGCCCGCTCGGTAGATCGGACGCCGCGGGAGGCGAAGCCGGCGACGAGCGCGGTGGGGCCGGCGGACGGGGGCAGCGCTGACCGATGTACGTCCATATCGGCGGCGAAGTGGTGCTGCTGATCCCCGACATCGTGGGCATCTTCGACGCCCGGATGATCGCGGGAAGTCCGGACAACGAACGATTCATCGAGCGCGCCAAAGCTCAGGGGCGGATGCGGGTTGAGGTGCCGCCGCAGGACCGCAAGGCGGTCGTCGTGACCACGGAAGGGGTCTACGAATCGGCCATCTCCCCCGTGACCCTCGTCCGCCGCGTTACCAACGCCGGGGTGGAACTCGGGCGGCCGGAGGCCTGACGCTACGAGGAACCCCCGAATCAGGGCGGGACAGTGGCTGGAACCTAGGTGTGACGCCGCTTTCAGCCGATTGACCCGGGCGCACTTTTCCGGTACTATAAATAGTAGAAACTTTTCACAAGGACAGCATTCCCGAGGGGGCGTGGCGTACGTGCCACGTCCCGTTTGGTGAACGAAACCCAGCCGCTCCTGAGGAGCAGACGCCGCATGGATCAGAGCGCGGACCGCAGCGCATACGACGCACAACAAATTCAAGTGCTCGAAGGGCTGGAAGGGGTCCGCCGCCGTCCCGGCATGTACGTCGGCAGCACCGGCAGCCGGGGTCTGCACCACCTCGTGTTCGAGGTCGTCGACAACAGCGTCGACGAAGCCCTCGCCGGATACGCCAAACGCATCGACGTCGTCATCCATAAAGACACCAGCGTCACCGTAACCGACGACGGCCGCGGCATTCCCGTCGACAACGTCCCCAAGGTCGGCAAGCCGGCCGTCGAGGTCGTCATGACGATGCTGCACGCCGGCGGCAAGTTCGGCGGCGGCGGCTACAAGATCTCGGGCGGCCTCCACGGCGTCGGGGTGTCGGTCGTCAACGCGCTCTCCGAATGGCTCGAGGTCGAGGTCCAGCGCGACGGGAAGCGCCACGCCCAGCGGTTCGAGCGCGGGAAGCGCGTGTCGCCGCTCCGCGTGACGGGGAAGTCGAGCAAGACCGGGACGACCGTCACGTTCAAGGCCGACCCGGACATCTTCGACGAGACCGAATACGAGACGAAGATCCTGGCCGAGCGGCTCGACGAGCTGGCCTACCTGAACGCGGGACTCGTGCTCACGCTGCTCGACGAGCGGTCGGGCGACGGCGAGGAGTTCTTGCACAAGGGCGGCATCGCCGAGCTCGTGGCGGCGCAGAACAAGAACAAGGACGGGCTCGGCAAGCCCATTGCCATCCGCGGCACGCGCGAGGGCGTCGAAGTCGAGGCGGCGATCCAGTACAACGCCGGATATCTCGAGCACGTCTACACCTACGTCAACACGATCAACACGACCGAGGGTGGCACGCACCTCGTCGGCTTCCGCTCGGCGCTGACGCGCACGATCAACGACTACGCGCGCCGGCAGGGACTCATCAAGAACGGCGAGCTTACCATCCAGGGCGACGACGTCCGGGAGGGCCTCACCGCGGCGCTGTCGGTCAAGCTGCCGGAGCCCCAGTTCGAAGGGCAGACCAAGACCAAGCTCGGCAACCCCGAGGTCAAGGGCATCGTCGAGTCGATCGTCGGCGAAGCCCTCGGCGAGTACCTCGAGACGCACCCGAGCGACGGGAAGAAGATCGTCGCCAAGGCGATTCAGGCCGCGCGCGCCCGCGAGGCGGCCCGCCAGGCCCGCGAACTGGTGCGCCGCAAGAACGCGCTCGACATCAGCACGCTGCCGGGCAAGCTCGCGGACTGCGCGGAGAAGGACCCGACGAAGTGCGAGCTGTTCGTCGTCGAGGGCGAGTCGGCCGGCGGCAGCGCGAAGGCCGGCCGCGACCGTCACTTTCAGGCCATCCTGCCGATCCAGGGCAAGATCCTGAACGTCGAGAAGGCGCGCGAAGACAAGATGCTCGGCCACGAGGAGATCCGCGCGATCATCACCGCGGTCGGCACCGGTATTGCCAAGGAATTCACGTTCGACAAGCGCCGCTACGACAAAGTGATCCTCATGGCCGATGCCGACGTGGACGGGGCGCACATCCGCACGCTGCTGCTGACGTTCCTCTATCGGTACATGCCGGAGATGATCCGCCACGGCAAGGTCTATCTCGCGCACCCGCCGCTGTATCTCGTCTCCGCGGGCAAAGAGCGGCACTACGCCTACTCGGACGACGAGCGGGATGAGGTGACCAAGCAGCTCAGCAAGCGCGGGGTGAACTTCGAGGTGCAGCGCTACAAGGGGCTTGCCGAGATGAACCCGGAGCAGCTGTGGGAGACGACGATGAACCCGGCCACCCGCACCCTCCTTCAGGTTGAGCTCGACGACGCCGATACGAACGGCTCCGGCAACGTCGACGAGCTGTTCAAGACGCTGATGGGCGACGAGGTCGAGCCGCGCCGGCAGTTCATCCAGAAATACGCCAAAGAAGTCCGCAACCTCGACATCTAAATCCAAGGATCGCTGAGATATGGCCACCGACGAGAAGATCATCACGCAACCGATCGCCAAGGAGATGCGGACGTCGTATCTCGACTATGCGATGTCCGTCATCGTCAGCCGGGCGCTGCCCGACGTCCGCGACGGGCTCAAGCCCGTGCAGCGCCGCATTCTGTTCGGCGCGTCCGAGATGGGCCTCGCGCCCGACCGGCCCTACAAGAAGTGTGCGCGCCTCGTGGGCGACGTGATGGGCCGCTACCATCCGCACGGCGACATCCCCGTCTATGACGCGCTCGTGCGGATGGCGCAGGACTTCAGCTTCCGCTACCCGCTGATCGACGGCCAGGGCAACTTCGGCAGCGTGGACGGGGATCCGCCGGGGGCGATGCGCTACACCGAGGCGCGCCTCTCGCGCATGGCGATGGAGCTCCTGGCCGACATCGACAAAGAGACCGTCCCGTTTGAGCCCAACTTCGACCAGACCATGAAGCAGCCGGTCGTGCTGCCGAGCCGCGTGCCCAGTTTGCTCATGAACGGCGCGGCCGGCATCGCCGTCGGCATGGCGACCAACATTCCGCCGCACAACCTCGGTGAGCTGGTCGACGCGCTCTCGGCGCTGATCGACGATCCCAAGCTCGCGGACGAAGCGCTGCTCAAGATCGTGAAGGGCCCCGACTTCCCGACCGGCGGCCAGATCCTCGGCCGCGACGGCATCAAGCAGGCCTATCTCGAGGGCCGCGGCAGCATGGTCGTCCGCGCCAAGACCAATATCGAAGAGCTGCGCGGTGGGCGCGTCGCGATCATCGTCACGGAACTGCCGTACATGGTGAACAAGGCGGCGCTCGTCGAGCGGATCGCCCAGCTCGTGCGGGATAAGAAGCTTAACGGCGTCTCGGACCTGCGCGACGAGAGCGACCGCCGCGGCATGCGCATCGTCATCGAACTGCGGCGCGACGTGAACCCGCAGATCCTCCAGAACCAGCTGTTCAAGCATACGCAGCTGCAGACGACGTTCGGCGCGATCATGCTCGCGCTGGTCGACGGGGTGCCGCGGGTGCTGACCCTGCGGCAGATGCTGACGCACTACATCGAGCACCGCAAGACCGTCGTCACGAAGCGCACGGAGTTCGAGCTGCGCAAGGCCAAGGCGCGGGCACACATCCTCGAGGGCCTCAAGATCGCGATCAAGTTCCTCGACGAGGTGATCGCGCTGATCCGCAAGGCCAAGGACGTCCCGTCGGCACGCGCCGGCCTGATGAAACAGTTCAAGTTGAGCGAGCTTCAGGCGGACGCGATCCTCGAGATGCGCCTGCAGCGCCTGACCGCCCTCGAACGCGAGAAGATCGACGAAGAGTACAAGGAGCTCATCAAGGCGATCGCCGGCTACGAGGACATCCTCAAGAGTCCCCGCAAGCTGATGGCGATCGTCAAGGGCGAGCTCGGCGAGGTCAAGGCGAAGTTCGGCGACGACCGCCGGACCCAGATCAAGGGCAAGGAGACGGAGCTCGAGGACGAGGACCTGATCCCCGACGCCGACGTCGTCATCACGCTCACGCACCAGGGCTACATCAAGCGGCTGCTGCTCGACACGTACCGCCGGCAGAGCCGCGGCGGCCGGGGCGTGATGGGCATGGAGACGAAGGAAGAGGACTACGTGGAGATCGTCTCCGTGACGACCAACCACGCCTTCGTCCTGTTCTTCACGAACCGCGGCAAGGTCTACCGGGTCAAGGCGTACGACGTGCCGGAGGCCGGCCGCACGGCCAAGGGGACCAACGTCATCAATTTGATCAGCCTGGCGCAGGGCGAGCGCGTGACCGAGATCATTCCGATCCGGTCGTTCGAAGACGCCGGCTATCTCTTCTTCGCCACCGCGGGGGGCTACGTGAAGCGCACCGGCCTCATGGAGTTCCTGAACGCGAAGCGCGCCGGCATCGTGACGGTCACGCTCGACAAGGGCGACGAGTTGATCGGCGTGCGGTTCACGGACGGCAGGCAGGAGGTCGTGCTGGCCTCGCGGCGCGGCCAGGCGATTCGCTTCAAGGAGGCCGACGTCCGCGAGATGGGACGCGGCGCGCACGGCGTGCGCGGCATGCGGCTTGGTAAGGACGACCGGGTCGTCGGGATGGCCGTGAGCGGCGGCGGGCAGGACCTGCTCGTTGTGACGGAGCTGGGGCTCGGCAAGCGCACGCCGATCAAGGACTACCGCCTGACGGCGCGCGGGGGCGGCGGCGTGAAGAACATCCGCCTCACGCCGAAGACCGGCGCCGTCGTCGCGGTGCGCGCGGTGCGCGACGGTGATGAGATGCTGGTCATCACGGCGCGCGGCATCGTCAGCCGGATGAGCATCAACGAGATCCCGAAGCACGGCCGCGCCGCGCAGGGCGTCCGGATCAAGCGCCTCGACGAGAACGACCGCGTGTCGGCGATCGCGCCGATCGTGATGCGCGAGGATACGCCGGAAGCGTAGACCGCGGGACAGACGGGCGTGGAGATGGAGACCCGGGCGGCGCGATTCTCGCGCCGCCCGGATGTTTTTTACAGCAGGGGGGACGCGGCGAACGCGGCGAAGTGAGTTGTCGGCGGGATGTCCCGACCGCCGGAGGTGCGACGCGATGGACGCCGGTGTCGCGGCAATTCAGGATCACCTCGATGACGTCTGGAATTCGCTCCTCGCCGCCGTACGCGAGATCGACGACGACCTCTTCCAGTGGTGCCCCGGTCCCGAGTTCAACTCCGTCGCGATCCTGCTCCGGCACCTCGCCGGCAGCGAGCGCTGGTGGATCGGCGAGCAGATCGGCGGCGTGCCGGCGCACCGCGACCGGGACGCCGAGTTTGTCCACGACAGTCCGCCCCGCGCCGGGGTGCTGCGCGGCGTCGAGGAGGCGCGCGCGCTGACGCGGCGCGTGTTGAGCGGCGTCACCGCGGCGGATCTCGCCGCGCCGGTGCCCGCGAAGACGAAGCGGCTCTCGTCACCGGAGCCGCCGAGCAAGTACTGGGCGCTGCTGCACTACCTCGAGCATCTCGGCTACCACCGCGGCCAGATCCTGCTGCTCCGCAACCTCGGCCGCAAGATGGCCGCCGCCCCCGCGCGCCGCCAGGGCGGCGCGGGCCGCTAAGCGTCCGCCGATGCGCTGGGAGCTCTGCCGCCGGACGCACGACCGCCTGCGCCGCATCGTGGGGGCGCTGCAGTTTTCGCACGTCGACCCGTCGCGGATTTTCTGCGTGCGCGGCTACGGCTCGACCTCCGAGGCCTGGGCGCGCATCTGGGGACTGCCGAGCCTCTGGCAGCAGGTCCTCGAGATCGGCCCGGCCTACGTCGTCGAGATCATCGAGCCGGAATTCAGCCGGCTGCCCGATGACGAGCAAGACCGCATCCTGATCCACGAGCTCCTGCATATCCCCCGCACGTTCAGCGGCGCGATCCGGCCGCACCGGACGCCGACGTTCCGCATCAACCGCCGGACCGTCGAGCGCTTCTACCAGCAGTACTTGGCGGCGACCATCGGACGCGCGCCGCGCGTGCGCGCCGCGGAGCGCCTGCTGCCGGCGCAGCCTGCCGGCAAGGCCATGGCGGCGATCTCCCCGCGCGCTCCTGCCACCGCGCGCTCCCGCCCCCGCCGAACGTCCGGGAAGCCCTCCGGGCCCGGCCGCCGCCCCCCCGCGCGGTAGATCGCGGCCGGCGGCGCCGCTCCCGGCCGGATCTTCCGGCCGGTGCCCGTCGTACGGTACAATTGCATGCAGGAACTCGCGGCGGCCGGCGAACCGCCGGCCGCGCGCTCGAGGTGCTCGATGTTCGACAATCCGGAGAAACTCTTCATTTTGTTCGTGATCGCGCTCATGATCTTCGGGCCGTCGAAGCTCGCGTCGCTCGGCGCGTCGCTCGGCCGCTCGATCCGCGACTTCCGCAGCGCGGTGAAGGGCGCGCACGAGGAGTTCCGCTCCGCCGTCCAGGAGCACGTCGACACCATCACCCCGGCCCTTCCCTCGCCGGAGTCGATGTCGCTCGAGAGCCCGGCCCCCGAGGTGGACTACGGGACCGCGATGGACACGCCGGCCGCCCCCGGCGCGGACGCCGTCCCCGCGTCCTTGGACGGCCACCATGAAGTGGAAGCCGCCGCGGCGCCGCCCGCCGAGGACGATCCCGGCTCCCTCGCCTCCGAGCCGACGGCCGCGGCGCTGCGGGAGAGTCTCTCGCGCTGACCCGTCTCTTCCTGATCCGCCACGGTCAAACCGGCTGGAACGCCGAGGGACGGCTGCAGGGCCAGCTCGACAGCCCGCTCTCGGACGTCGGACGCGCGCAGAGCGACCGGCTGGCCCAGGTACTCGCGGAAGCCCCGCTGCGCGCCGTGTACAGCAGCCCGCTGTCCCGCGCGCTCGACACGGCGACGGCGATCGCCGCGCGGCACCGCCTCCCCGTCGTCACGGTGGACGCCCTCAAGGAGATCAACCTCGGCAACTGGGAGGGCCTGACGATCGGCGAAGTGGCGGTCCGCCATCCCGGCCTCCTCGCGGCCCGGCGGCGGGATCCGCTGCGTGTGGCGCCCGAAGGGGGCGAGACGATCGCGGACGTCCATGCCCGGGCGCTGCCGGCGGTGCGCGCGATCGTCGCGGCGCATCCCGGGGAGACCGTCGCGGTCGTGGCGCACGGCGCGGTGAACAAAGCGATTCTCTTGAGCGTGCTCGGGTCGCCGCTCGAGTCCTACGGGCGGATGGCGCAGGACAACGCGGCGATCAACGTGCTCGAATGGCGCGCCGGCACGCCGCGCGTCGTCGCCCTCAACGAGACCGGGCACCTCGATGGGCTTCGGCCGCGCGCGGATAGCGCAGAAACACCAGCAGCGCCGCCAGCGTACACGCCCCGGCGACAACCGGAATGAGCCGCAGTCCGAGGGTTTGTCCCGGGCTGTCGCCGAGACCAAGCAGCACGCCGAGGAACGCCGAGGCCAGCGCGGTCGCACCGTTCAGCACGAGACCCTGCACCGCGTAGAACATCGCCTCGCGCGACTCGCCCGACGCCACGCCGTCGGCCTCCGCGATGTCGGCCAGCAGCACGTTGGGAAGGACCAGCAGGCCGGCCAGCGGCGCGGCGGCGAGCACGATGACCGCGTATCCCTGCCCCGTCGGCCCGAACGGCAGGCCGCGCAGGCCGATCGCGCCGATCAGCGGCACGACGATCGTCGCGGCCGCGAGGGTCCATGTCAGCGCCCCGGCCGTTCCGAGCGCGCGGCTCAGGCGCGCCAGGAGCGGCAGCGCGGCGACCGTACACACGAAGGCGGCCCCGAGGACAAACGCGACCTGGTCTCGCGGCAGTCCCATTAAAACGGTCACGACGTACACGACGGTCGTGTTTACCATGCTGGTCCCAAGCCAGAGCAGCGCAAGCGCGACCACGTAGACGCGGAAGCCGCGGTGGCGCAGCACCGCGCCGACTTCGCGCAGGAACGCGGCCCGCCGCGGTTCGGGCGCGTCCTCTGCCGCCGGGTCCGCCGCCCGCACGCCGGCGCCGACGATCCACAGGCAGGCCAGCCCGAACGCCGCGAGGACCAGGCCCATCGTGCCGAACCCCCACCGCTGGATCAGCCACGGCGACGCGATCATGGCCACTCCGAGACCGGCGAGGGAAGCGCCCGCCTGCCACGAGGCAGCCGCGGGCCGGCCGCGGCCACCGGGCGTGATCTCCGGGAGCAACGCCGCGTACGGGTTCATCACCAGCGAGAACAGGAAGAAAAAGCACGCCAGCGCGGCGGTCACGTAGACGAACACCATCTCCTGGGACGCCCGCGGCGGCGTCCACAGCAGGACGAACGCCGCCGCGAGCGCGGGCGCGCCGAGGACGATGAACGGCCGCCGGCGGCCCCAGCGCCCGCGGCTTCGGTCGCTCCAGAACGCGATGGGGGGGTTGCTCACGGCGTTCACCACGCGCCCCGCGGCCAGCGCGAACCCGACAAGCGTCGGCGGGAGCAGCGCGCGCCCCTGGCCGGCCGGGGGCGCGTAGAAGTAGACCAGCCACAGGAAGATCGTCTGCAGCAGCACGCTCGCGCCGAGGGCGCCGCCCCCGTACAGAGCGAGGAAGCGTCCATCCCCCGTCGTGCGCGGGATCTCCGGCCGTCCCCGCTGCGGGAGGGCCGTCTGTCGTGCCGGCGTCCCGGCGGCCACTACTTGGTGAAGATCGGCAGGGTGCCGAGGTGGATCAGGTGCGGGTCCTGATAGCCGCCCTCTTCAAGCAGGACCGCGGCCCGCGCGACGACGTCGGCGTCGACCCGTTCGAGCAGCTCGTCCACCGCGCGGAGGCTGCCGCCGGTGCTGACCACGTCGTCGACGACGGCCACGCGTCTTCCGCGGACGCGGTGCGCGTCGGCTCCGTCCAGGACGAGCGTTTGCACCGTCGCGGTGGTGATGGACTTCACCTGGACGGTCAGGGCTTCTTTCATATAGCTTTTCACGCTCTTGCGGCACACGGCATACGGGAAGTACCGGCCGGCCCGTTCGTCGGACAGGTAGGTCGCCACCATGTGCGCGAGCGGGAGGGCCTTCGCCTCCACGGAGACGATGCAGTCGAACGAGAGCGGACGCAGCCGGTCCGCCAGGAGCCGGGCGCAGGCGTTCGTGAGCTCGACGTCCCCCCACAGCACGAACGCGGCGATCCACAGCGAGTCGTTGATCGGCACGACCGGCAGGCGGCGGCGGAGGCCCGCGACCGCGATCTCGTAGTACTCCTGCCCCTCGTACCGCATGCCGTCCTCCCCGGATCCCGCCGCCGTGCGCGGCGGCGCCGTCGGACACTGATTCGGCGGCCGGTGGAGCGCCCCTGTCCGAGGCCGGTGGTAGTGTCAAGAGGTTTGTGTAGTTTGCCATAGCACGGGGCGGCCGGCCTGCCGGAGATTGAACGCCTGGACGACGGCGTAGATGATGCGATCGCAGCTGGCGAGGTTCGTGAAGCAGGTCATGGGGCGGGTGCGGCGGCGGATCTCGCGAAACGCCCGCTCGATGGCATTGGTGGTGCGGATGCGTCGCCAGTCGGCCTGGGGGACGGCATAGAAGGCCAGCAGCGCTTCCCAATCGCGCAGGACCGTGGCGACGGCGCTGGGGGCCGTGCGCTGCCACGCCGTGCGCCACTGGTGGAGGGCGCGTTCGGCGGCGGGACGGGAGCGCGCGTGGGAGATGCGGCGGGCGAGGGCCAGACAGGCGTCGCGGTCCCGGACGCGGAGGCGCTGCGCGACGTTGCGCAGCACGTGGACCCAGCAGGTTTGCCGGGGGACGTGCGGATAGACGAGCTCCAGGGCACGATGCAGGCCGGTCTGGCCGTCGGTGGTGATGAGGCGGAGGGCCGCGCCGGTGAGGCCGCGGCAGGCGAGGTTGGTGAGGAAGGCTTCCCAGGTGCCCTGGCTTTCCGCGCGGACGATGCGGTAATCGAGGAGTTCACGGGGGCCGGCCGCCGTCAGCCCGTAGGCGACGAGGACGAGGCGGCGGCGGTGGCCATCGGGCGTTTTGACGCGCATGCTGACTGCGTCGAGGAGCAGATACTGGTAGCGGTCCGCCAGCCGCCGATCATGGAAGGCCGCGACGGCGCGATCGAGGGCTTGGGTGACCTTAGAGACGGTGGTGGCGCTGACGGTGTCGTGGAGGAGCGGCGCGAGCACAGGACCGACTTGACGGGTGCTGAGGCCGCCGAGGAAGACGCCGCGGATGAGGGCGTCGACCTGCGCAGTGCGTTGCTGGTAGTGGGCCACAACGGACGGCCGGAAGCCGCGCTGGCGGGAGCGGGGGATGCGCAGATCGGGAATGGTGCCCCAGGTGGTGATGAGCCGGCGTTTGTAGACGCCGTTGCGGTACCCCGCGCGGCCGTAATGGCGGACGTAGCGGCCGGCGTTGAGGTAGTCGACGAGCTCCTCGTGCATGCGATTCTCGAGGAGTAGTTTGACGGAGCGGAGGGTGTGCTGCGAGACGTCGCCCCACAGCGTGTCCGGCTCCTTGACCTCTTTCCACAGATCGGCTACGGTGAGATCGGTCAGTGCTGGCACACTGGCCACGGGCGTATCCTCCTTTCAATGTGGGATCGGGTTGTTGGATGGGGGGTACGCCCCTCGTTTTGGGGCTCCTCTTCGAAAGTCCACAACGCAGCGTACACTACC
>DATGFS010000015.1 GCA_035308905.1 bacterium
AGGCGATCGGCGCCATCGGCATCCTCCGGGACATGCGCGAGCTCGACAAAGCCCGCGCCTACGCGGAGAGCCTGATCAAGAACGCCCCGGACCCCGTGTTCGTCTCCGACCTCGAAGGCAAGATCCTAGAATCCAACGACGCGGTCTCGCAGCTCCTCGGGTTCCGCCGAGACGAAGTGATCGAGCAGTCGCTCTCCCGGTTCATCTCGCCCGAGGAGACCCGCGAGTTCCTCGCCGCGCTCCGCGAGGTCGTCGAGCGCGGCGTGATCCGGAACGTCCGCCTCAACCCGCGGTCCGCGACCGGCGAGGTCATTGCGACGACGCTCAACGCCTCGGCCCTGCGCGACTCGGACGGCAAGGCGATCGGCGCCATCGGCATCCTCCGGGACATGCGCGAGCTCGACAAAGCCCGCGCCTACGCGGAGAGCCTGATCAAGAACGCCCCGGACCCCGTGTTCGTCTCCGACCTCGAAGGCAAGATCCTGCACACCAACGACGCGGTGTCGGAAGTGCTCGGCTTCCGCCGAGACGAGGTGATCGAGCAGTCGCTCTCCCGGTTCATCTCGCCTCAGGAAACCCGCGAGTTCCTCGCGGCGGTCCGCGAGGTCGTCGAGCGCGGCGTGACCCGGAACGTCCGCCTCAACCCGCGCGCCGCCACCGGCGAGGTCATTCCGACCGGTCTCAACGCATCTGCCCTTCGTGATTCCGACGGTAAGGTGATCGGCGTCATCGGGATCCTCCGCGACATGCGCGCCTACGAGCGCGTCGTCCGTGACCTCGAGAAGTCGAAGCTCGAGCTTCAAGAAAAGATCCTCGAGCTCGAGAAATTCGAAGAGGTCGTCGTCGGTCGCGAGATCAAGATGATCGCGCTCGAAAAAGAGGTGGAGCGGTGGCAGAGCGAAGTGGAGCGGCTGCGGGGCGACACGCAGCAGTAGGGGTGGACGCCCGCCCGGCAGGAGGCCGCGCAGTGGCCGGAGGTCCCGCGCCAGACGGGGCAGCGCCACAATCGGCCGCGCCCGCCGTCCCGGGGGGCAACGGCAAAGCCTCCTGGCAGGCAGGAAGTCCCGCGAGAGACGGGACGCCGCCGGCGCTGTCCGCGGCGGAGCACGCGCGCCTCCTCGAACGGATCGCCGACCTGGAAGGGCGCCTGCGCCAGCGCGACGAGCAGCGCCGCGCGATGCTGCACATCATGGCCGACCTCCACGACGTGAACCGCCGGCTCGGCGACCAGCGCAAAGCGATGCTGCACATCCTGGTCGACTACGAGCAGGACCGCCGCCGCCTCGCTCAGCAGACCGAGCGCCTCGACAACTCGCGGCGCGCGCTGCTGCACATCCTCCAGGACTCGCACCGTTCCAACCTCCGGCTCGGCCAGGCGCGGAGCGCGATGATCCACATCATGGGCGATCTGCACGAGATGACGATGGAGATGCAGCGCCGCGAGCAGGACCTGCGCGACAAGCAGGAGCAGCTCGTGCAGGCCGGCAAGCTCGCCACGCTCGGCGAGCTCACCACCGGCGTCGCCCACGAGCTCAACAACCCGCTCAACAACATCGGCCTGTTCATCGGCAACGTGATCGACCAAATCCGCCTCGGCGGGATCGACCGGGATATCGACCTCGAGCACGTGGCGCACGACCTCGACCGCGCGACCGCACAGGTCCGCAAGGCCACCGAGATCATTTCCCATCTGCGTACGTTCGGGCGCACGGCGCCGGTCAGCCGCGAGCCGGTCTCGGTGAACGAGGTCATCATGCACGCGCTGTCGCTGATGCAGGAGCAGCTGCGCCTGCGGGACATCGAGGTCGTGCTCGATCTCGCGCCGGAGGCCCCGATCGTCGCGGCCAGCCCGATCCAGCTCGAGCAGGTTTTCATCAACCTCCTCACCAACGCCCGCGACGCGCTCGGGGACACCCCGTCCGAGTCCCTGCCGACGGGCGCGCGGCGGATCGAGATTCGCAGCAGCCTGCGGCCCGGCTGGGCCGACGTGCTCGTGCGCGACACGGGGCCCGGGATTCCGCCCGGGCTCGAGCGCCGGATCTTCGACCCCTTCTTCACCACCAAGAGCGTGGGGAAGGGGACCGGCCTCGGCCTCGCAATCACGTACGGGATCCTGAAGGACCACGGGGGCTCGATTACCGTCGTCCGGCAGCCCGAGCCGGGCGCGGCGTTCCTCGTCCAGCTGCCGCAGCTGCAAGAGTCCGTGCTGGAGCCCTCGATTACATGACGCCGCCCCGCGTCCTCGTCGTCGACGACGATGCCGCGTTGCTCGAGGCGCTGCCCGAGACGATTCGCCTGCGCATGCCGGGCACCGCCGTGGAAATCTGCGCGTCGGCCGCGCCGGCCCTCGAGCAGATCGCCGCGGTCGATTACGACGCGATCGTGAGCGACATCAAGATGCCCGGCATGGACGGTCTGACGCTGCTGTCCCGGGTGCGCGGCCTCCGTCCGGACACGCCCGTACTCCTGATCACCGGCCACGGCGAACACGACCTCGCGATTCGCTCGCTGCGCGCCGGCGCCTACGACTACGTGCAGAAGCCGATCGACCGCGAGTATTTCATCGCCTCGCTCGGCCGCGCCGTCCAGGTGCGGCAGCTGCGGCGCCAGATCAGCGATCAGCAGCACGCGCTGTCGCGGCACGCCGGCCGCCTCGAGGAGACCGTCCAGGAGCGCACGACGGAGCTGCGGCAGACGGTCGAGCAGCTGCGGGCGCTGACGGACGTCGCCGCGGCCATTCACGGCGCCCGCGGCGTCGACGAGGTGTTGAAGTCGGTCGTCGACGCGGCCTGCCGCCTGTCGGGCGCGAGCCTGGCCACGGCGGGCTTTTACCGCGGCGACGATCAGGCCGCCATGCTGGCCGACCCGGGGCGCTGGGCCACCGCGATCGCGCCGGAGAGCGTCGGCCTGCGGATCCCCCGGGAGGACGTCGTCGGGATCTTCGCGGCGATCTGCGGCATCGAGCACGGCCCCGTCGACCTGCCGGCCGCGACCTTCGCGCCGCTCGCGCGGGCCGCGGCGAACGGCGACGGACCCTGGTCGTCGTTCTTTGCGCTCCCCGTCCGCGGACGGCTCGGCCAACCGCTGGGCGCGATGGTGCTGGCGCGGCCCGCCGGCCGGGTGTTCACCGCCGAAGTGCGCGTGCAGATCGAGGCGGTCGCGCTGCAGGTTGCGGTCGCGCTTGAGAACACGCTGCTCTACGAGCGGGCGCGCGGCACGGCCGAGACCCTGCAGCGCAGCCTGCTGCCGGAGCGCCTGCCCGACATTCCCGGGGTCGTCCTCTCGGCCCGGTATTTGCCGGGGAACCACGAAGCGGTCGGCGGCGACTGGTACGACGTGCTGACGCTGCCGAACGGACACATCGGGCTCGTCATCGGAGACGTGGCGGGGCGGGGCGTGTGGGCGGCGGCCGTCATGGGGCAGTTGCGCAACGCGCTCCGGGCCTACGCTCTCGAAGGCAACCCGCCGGCCCTCATCGCGGAGCGCCTGACGCGGCTCGTCGACGACCGGACGATGGCGACGCTCGTCTACCTGATGGTCGATCCGGAGACCCGGGCGATCCGGTACCTGAACCTCGGCCATCTGCCGCCCCTCATCGTGGGGCCGGAGGGCGTCACGCGCCTCACCGCCGGCGCGCCGCCGCTCGGCGTGCGCGGGATCGCGTACCGGGAGGACACCGCGACGCTCGCTCCGAGCTCGACCATCATGGTCTACACGGACGGGCTCCTCGAAGTCCGAGGCCAGAGCATCGACGAGGGGTTCGCGCGCGTGACGGAGGTCCTGCGCCGGTGCGGCGACGCGCCCGTCGACGATCTCGTCGACCGCGTGCTCGCGTCGGCGCTCGCCGGACGGACGTCCGAGGACGACGTGGCGCTGGTCGCGCTGCGGCTCTCGCCCCTCAGCCCGGAGCGCCTGGACATCCGGCTGCCGGCGGTGCCGGCGTCGCTGGCGCAGATGCGGCAGACGCTGCGGCGCTGGCTCAAGTCGGCCGACGTGGCCCCGGAGGAGGCCTACGACGTCATGACGGCGATCAATGAAGCCTGCGCGAACGCGATCGAGCACGCGTACGGCCCAACCGACGGATTGTTCGAATGCGAGGTGGCGCTGGCCCACGGCATGCTGACCGCCACGGTCCGCGATATCGGCCGGTGGCGCACCGCCCGGGGACAGTACCGAGGCCACGGACTGAAACTGATGGAGGCCCTTATGGGAGAGGTTCAGGTGGTGCAGGGTTCGACCGGAACGGCGGTACAGATGCGCAAACGAATCGCCCACGCGGCGGGAGGCGCATCTTTGGCCCTGGGCCCACGGCGTGAACCAAGGATGCCCGCAGGCCCAGAAGCGGCCGGCGGCGCCGCGCCGGACGGCGGACGGGTCCACGTATGACGACGGCCGTGGAAGTTCGGATGACGGAAGAGGCCGGCATTCCGGTCGCGGCGCTCGACGGCGAGATCGATCTCGCGAACGCCGCGGAAGTGCGCAGCCAGATCTTCGGGATGGTCTCCAACACCGCGCCCGGCCTCGTCCTCGACCTGAGCGGGGTCACCTACCTCGACAGCCGCGGCGTGCAGCTCATCCTCGAGCTCGCCGAGCGCCTCAAGATGCGGCATCTCAAGTTCCGCGTCGCGATGCCGGAGAAGTCCCTGATCCGGCGGATCTTGTTGTTGACCCACGTGGACGCGGTGGTGCCGCTGGACACGAGCGTCAATCAGGCGCTGACGATGATGCGGGAAAGCGCCTAGCGTCTCAGCGCGGCGCGCCGGGAGCCACGGCGACGGCGTCGCCGCCGGCGGCTTTCACCTCGTACATCGACCGGTCCGCCGCGCGCAGCACGGCTTCGATCGTCCGCCCGTCCTCAGGAAAGCTCGCGACGCCGAGGCTCACGGTCACGAGCACCCCGGCGCCGTCGGCGCCGCGCGGAGGCAGTCCGGCGTCCGCCGCGACCCCGATCCCGCGGCGGATCCGCTCCGCCATCTCCGCCGCCTCCGCCTTCGTGGTCTGCGGCAGCAGCACCACAAACTCGTCGCCGCCGTAGCGCGCGACGACATCGATGTGCACGCGGTGCTCCTGGAGGAGCACGCGCGCGACCTGCCGCAGCGCGTCGTCCCCGCGCAGGTGCCCGTGCGTGTCGTTGTACAGCTTGAACCGGTCGACCTCCACCATGATCACCGAGAGCGGGGCCCCGTACCGGATCGCCCGCGCCAGCTCGCGCTCGAACGTGGCCCACAGCATCCGCCGGTTCGGCAGGCCCGTAAGCACGTCGGTGGTCGCGAGCGTGCGGGCCTCCTCGTAGTTGCGCGCGTTTTCGATGGCGAGCGCGGCGTAGCCGGCGAGGGTCGTCAAGAGCTCGAGATCCGCCGAGGTCAGGACCGGCTCGACGCTCTCGATCATGATCACCCCGGCCACCGCGCCGCGGCTCGTGATCGGCGCGGCCGCGAGCTGCGTGACCATGGGGTGCGAGGGGATGTAGTCCGGATCGCGGCGGACGTCCAGCACGAGCGCCGGCTGCCCGGTGCGCGCGACCCGGCCCACGATGCCTCGGCTGGCCGGAATCCGCTCGGGCGCGCCGGCATACCCGCGGTCCGCGGCCAGGTGCAGCGAGTCCGCCTCGAGGAGCCGCAGCGAGACGCGGGGATAGCCGAGCGAGGAGTGCAGCTCGTCGACGAGCCCGCCGAAGACCTCGTCCGCCGCCAACGACGTCGCGACCCGCATGAAGGCCCGGTTCAGGAGCGTGAGCTGGTGCGCGCGCCGCTGCGAGTCGCGCAGCAGCTCGGCGTTCCGAGTCTGCAGCTGCTCGGCCCGGGCGAGGTTCTGTTGCGATTCCCGGTACAGCCGCAGGTAGTTGACGACGAGCGCGGCCTCGGCCGCCAGCATCGCGACCGTACGCTCCTGCGCCGGGATGAAATAGTCGGCGATCGGGTGCACCATGCCGAGCACGCCGACGAGATCGGGGCCGGCGGTCAGCGGTGCCAGCATGACGCTGCGCAGCGGTTCACCCGACACGGCGGGCGCCTCGGGCACGCTGCGGGTGTAGTCGGCGATTCGTGTGAGCCGCACCGACGCGTCGGGGCGCGGGCCCCACATCTCGCGCGTCACGGTGTCCGCGAGACGCTGGGCGGCCGCGCGATCGATTCCTCTCGACGCCGCGACCTCGAATTGCCCGTCCTCGTTCCGCAGCGCGACCCACAATCCCGCCGGGGTGGCGAGGCGATCCAGCAGACCGGCCAGCCGCTTCAGGAGCTGATCCAGGTCGGCCGCCTGCACGAGGTCGGTCACGGCCGAATAGAGATGGAAGAGCTGCCGGTTGGTTTGGCGATGCGCGTCGTAGATGAGGAAGACCACCCCCGCCACGACCGGCAGGAGCAGCACGTATTCGAAGTTCGGCGGCGCCGTCGGCACGCCGAGGGCGATCAAGACGAGCAGGAGGCCGAAGCATCCGAGGGCGGCCGTCGCGGCGAAGCGAATCGAGGCGTTCCCGACCAGGACGGTCCACACCGGCAGCGCGCGCCGCGTCGCCGAGTAGAGACTCACCAGGACGTGGGTCGCGACCGCGTAAACCGCGACGCACGCGAGCGCCGCCGGGACCACGCGCGCCGGAGCGAGCGCCGGGTGCGCCGTGTCGACCCAGAGCCGTCCGGACGCGACAAGCGACCAGGCGCGCCCGGCCAGCACGAGCGCGACCGCGCGCTGGCTCGCGTTGAAGAGGAGCGTCGCAGGCGGCCGCCGGTGCCGGAGAGGAATGGCGATTTGGCCGAGCGCCCCGCACAACGCGGCGTAGCCGGGACCGATCAAGAGAATGGCCGGCAGCGTCGCGACGGAGCCGAACGACACCGATCCCGCGTACGGCAGGGTGAGGTTGCCGGATTCCGCGGCAAAGCAGAGTAGTGCGATTGCGCCGAGCAGCAGGGGAGGGGGAACGGGCTCCGCGCGCACCGCCGCGGCGGTAAGCAATACGCCGCCGGCGAGCGCTCCCCAGCGGGTCGCGTGGTACACGAGCATTCGGTTCATCGAGCGTTCATGCCGGCGTCCGGCTCACGGCGTGCACCACGTCCCTCCGCTTGCGGCCCCAAGCCTATGTTAAGGCGAGATTCTTGCATCATACTGCCCCAGAATCTCCTCCATCAGACCCAGGAGCCGTGAATCCAATAGTATCGACCGGCTGCCGCAGCCGCCAATAGAAGGTCGTGATGCCGGCGAGCACGGTGACGATGCCGGCAAGCCGCGGCCACGTCATCGTGTCGGCCAGCAGGGCAACGCTGAGGATCACCGTGACGACCGGCTCGAGCATGCCCAGCATCGCCGTGCGGGTCGCGGCGAGCGTCCGCAGCGCGATCAGCACGAGAAACGACGCGATCGACGCGGTGCACGCCGATGCGACGATCGCCGCCAGCGCCGGCGGCGCGAGCGGCGCCAGCGACGCGTGCGTCGCGGCCACGGCGATCCAGTACACTGCCGCGGAGCTCAATTGGATCACGGCGAGCATCATGACCGGCGGCACGTCGCGCACGACGCGCCGCTGGATGACGAGATAGGACGCCGAGGCGAGCGTCGCCGCGCCGAGGACGACAAAACCGAAGGTGTGCCCGGCGTGCGGGGTCGCGCCCCCGACGAGGACCGCCCCGGCGACGATCGCACCCAAGATGAGGAGATCCCCCCGGGCAAGTTGCTCGCCGAGCGCGAGCCGCTCCATCCAGGCGACGTGGACCGGCGAGGTGTTGACGATCACCGACGCGGTCGACGCCGGCAGCAGGGACAAGGCGTAGAAGTACGAGTACACCTGCGCCGGGACAAAGGTCGCGCCCAAGATCACGAGCGCGCCGAGCATGCGGCGTTCCACGGCCGCCACTTGGCGGAACGCCAGCGCCGCGGTCCAGAACAGCGCCGCCGCGATGCTGACACGCCACGTCATGAGGACAAGCGGCGTCACGCCGTAGCTGTAGGCGATCTTCGCCAGGATCGGCGAGACCCCGTAGAGGGACGCGGAGATCAGGATGAGGATCGCGGCCATAGGCTTCGCGGTACTTTAGAATACGGTATGAGCGCGTCGAGCGCCTCGTCGACCCGGCCCGCACCGGCTCGATCGGCGAACATCCGGGGACGCGCGGCGATTGCGCGACGGCCGAGAACCACGGGGGGCTTCACCAATGGGTCCACTCGGTTTCCCGATGAGCGTTCCGCATCTGAACCCGGTCCTGCTGACTGCGTTGATCGTATGGTCGCTGATTTGGAAGGGCTTCGCGCTGTGGAGAGCCGCCCGGGCGGGTCAGGCGGCATGGTTTATCGTGCTGCTCTTCGCAAATACCGCCGGGCTCCTGGAAATCGTCTACCTGCTGTTCTTCGCGCCTCGTCCACATCCATCCACCGGGTGAGGGGAGATCCTGGCGTGCGGCTTACGCGCGACGGGGGCTCGGATCGTCGAGTCGCTCCGCGCGCTCTCGCGGGTCGCACCCCGCGGTGACGATCACGGGGCGGAGGTACACGTCGTTCGTAACCACACGGGGTCCGCACGTGCGCGAGATCCGCTCCAGAATCGCGACGGCCAGCTCAGGCCACGGCTTATGAAAGCTGAACGGATGCGGCGCGTTCGGATCCTGGACGCCCTTGACCCAGATCGTCGCGCTCATGCCTTCGTAGCCGCGTGCCGCATCGACGACCTCCGCGTCCCAGTCCTGTCCCTGTCTGCCCCGATAGCGGACAACATATCCGGGGAGCGATTCAAGGATCGTTCGGAGTTCGTTGGGGGACGGCCAACGGCTTTGCCGGTAGTCTGGAGGTACGTCCACGCCCTCCGCTTTGAGCCAATCCAGCACCGGGGCATCGAACACGAACGACACAACGATGATCCCCATTAGACACCCCGAATTGATGCCCGGCGCGCCGGCGCCCGCGCTGATCCTCTTGGTGAGGATAGCGGCGCTCTCCGCCAAAGTCCATTCCACCGCCAACCACCGGTAGGGGGAGCGCGCGATAGGAGATCCCGACGAAACAAAGAGTAGTGAAACGGTTGGCACAGCGGAAGATACGCGAGCGGGGTGCCGGATGCGTACAGGAGGACGCCGTTTCATCCAGGTAGTGCTGCTCTCGGTACTGTTGGCGGCGGGCACGGCGGCCGCGACCCCAATCACGACATTGGTGGTCACGGTTCTTGGCTCGTCGGCCCTCGATGCGCCGATGGTCGTGGGCATTGCTCGAGGCATCTTCGAAAAGTATGGTCTAAAGATCCAGGTGAGTACCGCAGCGAGCGGTTTCCAGGCCCTGCGGCAGGTTGCTGATGGCTCCGCCCAGATTGCCGGGGCAGCTGGGACTGCGATTGCGCAAACGATAGGCCAGGGCGTACGCTTAAAGGCCGTTGTTGTATCCAACGGGGATGCCACAGGGAAGGTGCCAACCGACTCATACGTCGCCGTCGTCGCCCGCGGGGCGAGTGGCATCCGTGAGGGCCACCTGGAAGACCTGCGCGGGAAGAAGGTCGGCGTCCGCCGCACAAGCGACTTTCACCAGTATTTGTTCTTCGCGCTTGCCGCCAAGGGCCTTGATCCTGTCAGTGTCGTCACACTCGTGGATACTGCCGACCTGTTCGGCGCGCTCCGGAGCGGAACGGTGGACGCCATAGTGTCCCCGGAACCGGGTGCCTCACGGATCCTTCGGGCGACGGACGGCGCGTTTGTCGTTCAACGGGGAGGGGGTTATATACAGTTCCTGGAGCTACGAGTGGTACGTGCCGAATACCTCGCGACGCATCCGGGGACGATGAAGCGTTACACCACGGCTTTCGCGGAAGCCGCCCAATTTGTCCGGACCCATCCCGACGAGACGACGGACATCATGGTCAGGCAGCAGCTCAAGGGCGTCCCACGGGAGCTCGCGCGGGCTGCCGTCGGATTGCTACACCCGGACGTGCGCATCTCCAAGGTCACGGCTGCGGCGGCCCAGGCGGGCTCCGACTTTGCCGTCAAGATCGGTGCATTGAGGCAGGCGCCCGCGTTCCAGGAGATGTTCGACCTCAGAATCCTCCGCGAGGTCGAACGCGAGCATCCAGAGTTTTTCAATGATTTGCCGCCGATCCCGAACGCCTTGAAGCTATAGGCGTCCCTCGGCAGGGGAGTTGGGCACGTCCTCAGCCCCTGGCAAGACCGCGTTTGCTAGGCCTTGCCGTCTAAGGGATAATTAGCTTCTACATCACATAACGGCAATTCTAACGCCTAACATCCTGGGGAAAACGGCCCGAAATGCGGCCCTACGGCCGCGACTGTAGTATCGTGACGGCTGGAGCGCTTGGTGCCCTAAGCCGGTGCGGCGAGGCCGAACGGCCGGGCCGTCAGCCGAGCCAGAACCCGGCGCGGTCTTTATCGCTGTCCGTCCACGTAATCGGCTTCCAGTCGGGATCGAAAATCAGGTATCCGGCGTCGCCGAACAGCTCCACCTCGTTCCCGCCGGGCTCATTCACGTAGAGACAGAGCGCCTGACTGATTCCGTGTTTGCTCGGCCCCCGGACGATCTGGATGCCGTGTTCGCGGAACATCTCGGCGCTGTCCCACAGATGCTGCGGATAGCCGTACCAGTAGCAAATGTGGTTCAGGCCGTCGGCGGGTCTGCGCATGACCGCGATTTCGTGGACGAGCGGGCTGACGCTCAGCCAGACGGCGCCCTCGCTGCCGTCATCGTGGACGCGCCGTTCGCGCAGCCGGAAGCCCAGTCGGTCCATCAGAAATTGGCGATTGAGGCTCACGTCGACGGCATTGACGTTGATGTGGTCCAGGCGGCGAACCGGCACCCCGGTGAGCGGCCGCTGCTGCGGGCGGTTCAGAAGCCGGCTCTTCGCCCGACCGGGAACCTGATAGTACTCCACGTCCCAGAAGAGCTCCATGCGGTGTCCGCCCGGGGTCGTGAAGCGGTAGGCCGGTCCGTGTCCGAGATCGCCGTCGGACCAGCCGCCGCCCAACCCGGCCGCGTCGATCGCCTGCACCCGCCGCTCGAGCGCCTGCGGAGAAGTGCTGCGCCACGCGGCGTGCCCGAGCCCGGGGGCCGCGGCTTCGGTGATCTTGAGCGAGTGATGGTAGAACTCTTCGTACGCGCGCAGGAAAATCGACTGTCCTTCCCGCGCCGTCTCCTGCATGCCGAGCAGATCCTTGAAGAACCACAGCGTGCGCTCGGGGTCCGGCGTGAGGATCTCCACGTGCGCCAGCTGCGCAACGTCGAAGATCGGCTCAGGAGCGGCCATCGGTCCACCTCCCCATGCGGCTGGGAGAGCGCCGGTCGGCGGCACCGTTCCGGCCTAACGCAAGAATATCCTGTGCAGCGTCCGCGCGCGCACACTACTCCGGTCGTGCGCTGCGGCGCGGCCCGCGGCGCGACGCGATTGCCAGGTCAGACCCCCGCGGCCGGCGCGGCGTGTCCCCGCAGGCGAAAGGCGAGGCTCAGCATGAGCACGCCAAAGAGGATCGCGTAGAACCCAATCAGCCACAGGAGCGCGAGCGCACCGGCCCCCGGACGTACGATCAGCAGCACCCCGAGGATGATCGAGGCGGCTCCGCCGAGGAGCAGCAGCCACTCGTTGGCGAGGTGGCCGCGGAGGCGGAAACCCGCGATCAACTCGAACACCCCGGTAACGAGGGCCCACGCCGCGATCAAGTAGAGCAGCACGATGGCCGTGATCCCCGGCACCACGAAGGCGATGATGCCGGCCACGATGCCGGCGATCCCCTCGACCAGCAACCACCCCCACCGATTGTGGGCTTCCGCGGCGCGGACCGCCGCGGCCACGCCGAAGACGCCGTCGATCAGCGAGTACGCGCCGAACAGGAACACGAGCGCGAGCAGCGTCAGCCCGGGGTTAATCAGCGCGATCAGTCCGAAGATGATCGCAAACACCCCGCGAAGCGCGAGCGCCCACCAGTTCCTGGCCAGCACCTGGACCATCCCGGATCCTACGCTCATCGTCCCACCCCGCTCCCTAGACGTTGTGGCGTGCGAGTCAGACCGCGGTGACCAAGATTAGCGCGAAGCCGTCCCAGCCTTTGGCGCCGACCGTTTGGATCGCAGTGGCGGCCAGACGCGGGTCGGCGGCGATCAGGGCGTTGAACCGCCGCACGCCCTGCGCGTCGGGATCGGCGGTCGTGGGATCCGCCACCGCGCCTCCGCGCACGACGTTGTCGGCGACGATCAGCGTGCCGGGCCGCGACAGTTTGAGCGACCACTCCAGGTAGCCGGGATTATTGCGCTTGTCGGCGTCGATGAAGACGAAGTCGAAGGGGCCCATACCTTCCGCCGCGAGCCGGGGCAGCGTCCCCAGCGCCGGTCCCACGCGCACGTCGACGATCCCGGCGAGCCCGGCCCGGGCAAGGTTGGCGCGGGCGAGGTCCGCGTGGCGTGGATCGGCCTCGAGCGTCACGAGACGGCCGCCCGGCGGGAGCGCCCGCGCCAGCCAGATCGTGCTGTAGCCGGCAAGCGTTCCGATCTCCAGAATGACGCGCGCGCCTTGCATGCGGGCCAGCAGGTGCAGCAGCTTGCCTTCGTTCGGCGAGACATCGTGCGACGGCAGCCTGGCGGCCGCGCGGGCCGCGGTCGCCGCATCCAACGCCGGGTCGGACGCGACGAGCACGTCGCAGAGGTACTGATCGACCGCGGTCCACTGCTCCTGGTTCATCACGTCACCCGAAGCGAGGCCGGGGGCGCGCCCCACCCTACCCCCACGCCACGAAGCGGCCGCCCGCGGTCGTAAGAATCACCAGGTTCATCGCGATCAAGAACAGGTCGTAGCTCCAGCCGGCCATTGCCTCGCCCCAGAACCCGGTGCGCCACACGAGGCTCTTCCTGTGCACGGCGCCGAGATTGATGAGAATCAGGCCGGCGGCCGCGAGCTGAGTGAGAATCCCGAAGAGGACACCGAGCCCGCCGAGGATCTCTGCGACCCCCAGGAACACCGTGAACGGCCGGCTGAACCCCAGGTCTTTCGCGCGGCGCGCCGGGGCATTGAGCGTGCTCCATCCGCTGTTGACGAAGACGATGGCCACCATCAGCCGGAGCAGCACCAACGCGAGATCGGTGAATTGATGCAGTTGTGGGAACACCCATGGCCTCCTGCACGGAGCCGGTGAATGGGCGGACTTCAGACGCTCGGGTGCGATACGTTCAACAATGAGTCCAGATTCAACGACGAACCGGGACGCGGCAATCCCGCGAACCTTGGTAGGTGCTTGGTCGGGCGCGGCGTTCATCCCTGCAGGGGACGCCGCCTGGAGGGCGCGGACACGCCGGGCCGAACCACGAGGCCGAGAGTAAGCATCGGAGGCGCATCGTGGCGCGATACGTGAAGGTCGCGGCGGCCCAAATGGGCCCGAACAACGAAGGGACGCCCGTCGAGGCGATCGTCGAGCGCATGGCGCGGCTAATGGACGAGGCGGCCGCCGGCGGCGCGACTGTCCTCGCGTTTCCGGAGATGGCGCTGAGCCCCTACTTCCCAAAGCGCATCCGCGAGGACGCCGACCAGTTCTTTTCCCGCGACGTGCCGCCGGCCGCGCTGGCGCCGCTGATCGCGAAGGCCCAAGGAGCCGGCATCGCCTGGTACGTCGGGTTTTGCGAGCGGGACGGCGACCGCCGCTTCAACACCGCCGTCCTCATCGACGAGCGCGGCGGCGTGCGCGGCCGGTATCGCAAGGTTCACCTGCCCGGGACCAACCGCGTCGAGCCCGGTGTCACGGGCCGCGTGCACGAGCCCTACTATTTCGATTCCGGCGACACCGGCTTTCAGGTGTTCGAGACGCCCCACGCGCGCATCGGCATCGCGATCTGTCAGGATCGCCGCTACAGCGAGACGTACCGGTGCCTCGGCCTGGGGGGCGCCGAACTGGTGTTGATCGGCTACAACACCCCGGCCGGGCCGCAGGCGCTCGCGCTCAACGAGCTGGTCATGCGCGCCGGCGCCTACGAAAATCACATGTTTGTCGTCGGCGTGGCCAAGGCCGGGGTTGAAGACGGACTCGAGCTGATCGGCGGCAGCTGCATCATCTCGCCGCTCGGGGACGTGCTGGCGCGGGCGGCCACGAGGGGCGACGAGCTCGTCGCCGCCAATATCGATCTCGATGAGACGCGCGCCGCGCGCGAACGGTGGAACTTCTTCGCCCGCCGGCATCCCGAGTGCTACGCGGCGATTACCGCCCCGGTCGCGGAAGGGTCGCGGGACGAACGCCTCGTGAAGCCGTTACGGCGCTAATTGTTCCGCTGCACGTACGCCGTCCAGACTCTGGTGCAGCCGGCGCGCTCCGCGACTTGACCGACATGGCCGTGACCTTCGGCATACAGCCACGCGATTTTCACGGCGTACGGGGCGGTGACGGCGGATATGATGTACCTCCCATCGGCCGACCTGATCAACTGATTCTTGTCGTCGAGCGCCGCGCCGATGAACTCCTTGGACGCCATATCCCAATAGACCGCGGCGTACTTCTCCGGATGGGCGAGCTCGACGCGAATCGAATCAGACAGGTTATTGGAAATGGCGAGGCATGAGCCGGGATGGACCTGGCCGAACGGCGTGGCGGCGCCGGGCAGCGTAAGCGAGGCCGGCGCGGCGGCCGCGAAGGGAACGGCGCCGAGCAGCGCGGTCATAGCTACCCCGATCAAAATGACTCGTGAACAGTACAGCATCAACCTCACCCCCCGTTCGATGAGTACCATCGGTCAATATCGACCGTGAGTTCGTCCGGGCTCGGATACCGCGCTTCGACGGCGCGAATCGCGCGCTCCACCTCCACCGCCGAGGGCAGCAGTTCGCGGGTGGGGACGCCGAGGTCGTAGGCGGAAGCGCCGCCAAGTTGGAGTACCCGAGTCAGCGGAAGCGTTTCGACGTGCCGGCGGCCCAGTACGCGGCGGTACACGGCTTCGTAGATCGCCGGATCGTAGGGCACCGCCCCTCCCCCCGCCGGCGCGGACAGCGCGAGGGCCCGCGCGGCGCCGACCAGTTCGTTCCACAACGCCCGCAGGACGTGGCTCGGCGCGTCTTCGCGCTCGCGGGCATGCGCGGGTTGGGCCATGCGCCGGTCGCGCTCCGCCTCGACGAACGCCCTCACGTCGCGGGATGGGACCGGAATTACGAACCGGCAGGACGGCGCCGCCAGCACAGCCTCGGCCCGGTCGGCGGCCGGACGTGCCAGCTCGATGAAGCGGCCGCCGACGAGCGGCAGTTCGCCGATCAGCAGATGGGCGGGGTCCGGGTGCGCCGCCTGCCAGACGGCCACGGCGTCCCGCACCCAGAGCCCGGCCGCCTTCCGGATCACGACGTGGGTCACGCCGTCCGCGAGCGGATACCGGCGTCCGGCCGGCGCCGCCTCGAACACCGGACGCGCCACGTCCCACTGCACGGTATAGACGGTTCGACCCGCGCCCGCGGCGAGGCGGGCCAGCTCCCGGATGACGAGGCTCTTGCCGGCGCCCGGCAGGCCCGCGACGAACACGACGCGGGCTTCCGCGGCGAGAGCGCGGAGACGTCCGGCCAGCGCCGGGTCGTCGTGGCTAAGATCGATGCCTAGTCGCTCCAGGCGCCGAGGAGGCGCCGGATCACGAGCAGCTGCCCCAGGTGGTACGACGCGTGCTGCGCGGCGAGCAGCGCCATGTGCACGACGTTGACCTCCGGGTCGTGCTGGAGGGCCCCCAGCACGTCGATCCGGGGATCCATCACAAGATCGCAGAACGCCTGCCGGTCGGCGCGATACGCCTTCACGCTGCGGTCCCACGCCGCGCGCGAGGGCGGCGCGGGGTTCTTCGGCCAGTACTCGTCCGGCCACTTCAACGACGGATGTTGCGGGCCGCGGGTGTAGCCGAGCATGTCCGCCTGAGCGATCCGGATATGCTCGAGCTGCTGCCACGGCGAGTATGGTAAGCCCCTCGGCTTTCGTCCGCGGAGCGGTTCGGGCAGGCGCGCGACGGCCTTGTCGAAGGTAACGTGCGCCCGTCCTCCCTGCAGCATCACGACGAGACGCCGTCTGAGATCCCGATCGTTCGCCACGCGCCTCCCCCTCTCTCCTTTGGAAACCGCCCGCCGGCTTATGGCGCCGGGGTACGATCGACCGGCGCGGATGCCGCGGCCACGACCGGGCCGAGCCCGCGGCTCAGCCCACGTTCGACCGCGATCTGCACCGCGAAGTCCGGAAAACCGGCGAGGCCGAAGCCCTCCGTCTCACGCTGCCAGACGATCCGACCCTGCCGCGCGTCGAACATCTGCATGTTCAGCGCCGCGTCGGCGTTGAACGCCAGAATGTCCTGCCGGAACACCGACACGCGGGTGATCCACCCGAGCATCACCCGATCCGCGTGCAACGCCTGCGCGAGCGTGCCCAGGCGGCTGTAGTTGAGCGCGTCCTGGGCCCGCCAGGCAAGCGATCGCTCCTCGGCGCGCACTTCGCTGCGCGGCAGCACGGTGATCGCGTTTCCGCCCCCGCGCACGAGGAGGCCCGTCAACACGTCGGCCGCGTACGGCCCGGGGTCCGTCACCACCGAGATCGGCAAGGCGCCGGGCGAGTAGAAATCCACCACCGCGATGATCGGCCGGTCCGCCGGCGGGACGGCCGCCGGGGCGGACGCGGCGGGCCGGATGCTCAGCACGCCCGCGAGCGCGAGGCACAGCACTGCCGGCAGCACGGCCGCGACGGATCGCCGCGGATGTCTCGTTCGAGTTCGTTGCGCCACGTTGCGTCCGTCCTTTCGTCCTTCTATTATGCCAGGAGTTCGCGATCCAGGAGGATCACACCGTGTCGAACGGCTGCGTCACCGTCTTCGGTTCCTCAAGGGCGGTACCGGACGATGCCGTGTACCGGGACGCCGTCCGGCTGGGGCGCCTGCTCGCGGAAGCCGGCTACACGCTGTGCACGGGCGGGTACGCGGGCGTGATGGAAGCCGTGAGCCGCGGCGCGGTGGAGGCCGGCGGGCACGCGATCGGCGTCACGGTGGCGTCGTGGGCGGTCCGGCACCGCCCCAACCCGTGGGTCCGCGAAGAAGTCGCGATGCCCGACCTCTTTCAGCGGATCGCGAGGCTCACCGCGACCGACGCGTACGTGGCGATGCCGGGCGGGCTCGGCACTCTCGGCGAAGTGGCGCTGACCTGGAACCTCTTTCAGACCGAATCGATACCGAGGCGTCCCCTGGTGCTGGTGGGCCGGGAATGGCGCGACGCGCTGGACTGTCTGCCCGCCGCCGTCAGGATCGAGCCGCGTGACCTCGAGTTGGTGCGGCTGGTCGGGACGGTCGACGACGTCGTCCCGGCGATCCGGCGCGGGCTACCGCCCGTCCCATGACGCCGGCTTCCACACCGAGCGCGACGCGCCGCGCGGAAACACGGTCATCGCGTCGACGAGGCCGCGGCGCAGCCCATCGTCCCGCACGTAGAACGCCACGCCCTGATCATCGTAGACGAAAATGGTGAAGGTGAAACCGCGCAGCACCCGGCTCGGGGCGTAGCCGAAGGCGGCCTTCACGTCCGCGCGCGTGCTGGCGAAGGTAATCCGGCGACCGGCGGCCCCGTCCACGGCGTAGTCGCCCGCGGCCCCGCACTGCTCGCCGAGATCCGCCCAGACGTCGAGCGCCAGCAGTTCTCCCGCGGGCGTATAGCGCGCGCCGAGACACTGCGGCTCCCACCGCTGGATGACGATTCGCGGATTCGTGGGGTCCAGCAGTTCCACGCTCGGACGCCCGAGAATCGCGACGACTTTGTCCACCGGCGCGGCGAGCGGCACGGCGCCCGCCGCCACCCCCGGCGTCAACGCGCCCTCGGCGTCACCTCGCGCCGCCGCGCCGGCGAGCCACGCCGCGAGCACGAGACCGGCGGCCGCGGCGGTCCGCAGGCGCCGGGCGGGCGCGGCGGTTATACCCACCACCCTTCGGCCCGCGGGATCGTCGCGGGCCGGATCAGCACCTCGGCCGACGAGACCGGCGTCGGAAACATCTTCCACGGGTTGAGCCGCCCTTCCGGATCCAGCGCGTCCTTGACCCGGCGCATCGCGCCGAGATCGTCGTCGGAGTAGATCCACGGCATGTAGTTGTTCTTTTCGAAGCCGATGCCGTGCTCTCCCGAGATCGTCCCGCCGGCGTCCACGCACAGCCGCAGCATCTCTTCACCGGCGCGGATCACCCGTTCGGTCTCGCCGGGAACCCGCGCGTCGAACACGATGATCGGGTGCAGGTTGCCGTCGCCGGCGTGAAAGACGTTCGCCACCGTCAGGCGCTCGCGCCGGGCGATCGCCTGCACCTGCCGCAGCACTTCGGGCAGCCGCGACCGGGGCACCACCGCGTCGTGCAGATAGTAGTTGATCGCGATCCGGCCGAACGTGCCGAAGGCCGCCTTGCGGCCGAGCCAGAGCGCATCCCGCTCGGCGTCCGACTTCGCCGCGCGGACCTCCGCCGCCCCGTGCGCCCGGCAGATCGTCTCGATGATGCCGGCGGCGCGCGTCATCACGGGACGCAGCCCCTCGACTTCGATCAGCAGCACGGCCTCCGCATCGAGTGGATAGCCGGCGTGGACGAACGGCTCGACCGTTTGGATCGTGTTGCGGTCCAACATCTCGAGGGCGACCGGCCCCACGCCCCGGCCGATGATGTCGGTCACGGCCTCGCTCGCGCGGTCGAGGTCGGCGAAGATCGCGAGCAGCGTGGTCACCGCCTCGCGCCGCCGGAGCAGGCGCACCCAGATCCCCGTCACGACCGCGAGCGTCCCCTCGCTGCCGACGAGCAGGCCGGTGAGGTCGAGCCCCGGCGCGTCCGGGGCCGCGCCGCCCGTGTGGATGGACGTGCCGTCGGCCAGGACCGCGTCCAGCGCGAGGACGTGGTTGGTCGTGACGCCGTACGCGATCGTGTGCGGACCGCCGGAGTTGTGACCGACGTTCCCGCCGATGCTGCTCGCGTACTGGCTCGACGGATCGGGCGCGTAGAAGTAGCCGTCGGGGGCGGCGGCGCGGGTGATGTCGAGATTGACGACGCCCGGCTCCACCACGGCCAGGCGATTGTCGAGGTCGATCGCGCGGATCCGGTCGAGCCGCGTCAGCGCCGCCACGATGCCGCCGATGATGGGAAGCGCCCCGCCGGCGATGCCGGTCCCGGCGCCGCGCGCGATCACCGGGGCCCCATGGCGCGCCGCGATGCGGAGGACCGCCGCCACCTCGCCGGCGCCGCCGGGCAGCACGACAAAATCGGGCGGCGATGTCATGTTCGAGGCGTCGTACTCGTAGGCCAGCACGTCCGACGGCGTTTCGAGCACGTATTCCCCGCCGACGGCCTCCGCCAGTTCCGCGACGAGGGCCCCTTTCGCGCCGATTGTGACCCGCGCGGCGGCGAGGTCGTTCACAGCATCGTGAGCCGCAGGCGCGCGTCCCAGCGGTGCCGGATGCGGACGCGGACGCGGCGGCCCCGCGTGACGCGGAACGGACGAATCCAGCGGATCAGGACGTCGGCGCGGGTCCCGACGCGCGGCGACGGGTGGCCGTCCCGCACCTCCTCGTAGCTCCACAGCCGCAGGCTGTTCACAGTTCCGCTCGAGAGCGGCGCGAGCGACACGATCGTGTCGAGGGGCGCGATCGGCTCCTGAAAATCCGTCGTGGCGGCGAGGACCGGGAGCGACATCTCCTCGATGGCGCCTGGATCGCCGAAGATCGCGGCGTAGGTGCCGGGGACGAACTCGAGCGCGGTCCCGGCGCGGTGATCGGCATAGGCGAGCTGCAGCACGTGATGGCCCCGCACCGGAATGACCTCACACCGGGGCGCGCGGCGGCGGATCCGGTTGAGCGCCTGTACCATCGGCCAATCCGTCAGCCAGGACGACCACATCTCGCAGACGACCACGTCCGGCGCTTCCTCGGGCAGCGGTCCCCGAACGAGGTCGGTCCGCACGGGCACGAACTGCGGAAAGCGGCGCGCGAGCCGCCGGAGATACTGGTAGGCATCGCGGTCCGTCTCGATCCCGTAGACGCGCCGCGCCCCGGCCTGCACCGCATACAGCGACATCGGCCCGACGCCGGCGCCGAGGTCGTACACGACGCGCCCGGGCGCCCGGCCGGCGATCGCCGCCCGGTACGTCTCGTTGCGGCGGGCGTCGCTGAGCATCTCCCAATGGAAGCTCATCTCCGCGCCCACGACCGCCCCGTCCCCCTGTGTCACCGGCAAAGGATATTCCTTAAAGCGGCGGCGTGAAGCGGCCGTCGATCGCGGTCCAGCCGCCGTCGACGAACAGCACCGAGCCGGTGATGTACCGCGCCGCGTCGGTGGCCAGGAAGGCAACCGGGCCCGCGATCTCCTCCGGCGACGCCCAGCGGCCGAGCGCGTTCCGGTCCGCGTACGCGCGATACCAGGCCTCGTCCTTCTTGATCTGCCGGGTGAGCGGCGTGTCGACGACGCCCGGGGCGACCGCGTTGACGCGCACCCCCTGCGGGCCGAGCTCCGCGGCCAGCGTCCGGCACAGCTGCACGATCCCGGCCTTGGTCGCGGAATACACGCTCTGGCCGGGCTCGACCTGGACGGCGCGGATCGACGCGAACGCGATGATGCTGCCGCCGCCGCGCTCGGCCATGAGCCGGCCGGCCTCGCGGAGCACGAAGAACGTGCCCTTCAGATTGACGGTGAGGACGCGGTCGAGATCCTCGGCCGTGTACTTGAGGATCGGCTTGCGGGCGTTGACCGCGGGGGTCACCACGCAGACGCCGAGGGCGGCGTGGCGCTCCGCCACACCGGACACGAGGCGGACGACGTCCGCCTCCCGCGACACGTCGACCTGATCGGCTTCCGCCCGGCCGCCCGCGTCCGCGATGAGGCCCGCCGTGGCCTCCGCGCCCGCACGGTTGACGTCCGCGCACACGACCTCGGCGCCGAGCGCCGCCAGCGCCTGCGCGGATGCCTGTCCGATTCCGGACGCGGCGCCGACGACGAGCGCCACCCGCCCGTCGAGGCGGAACATCGAAGCGTAATCCATGCGGTCCCCTCCCTCCCCCTACAGGGACAGGGATTCCAGAGCGGCCGGGACAAATACTTCTTGAGCGCGAGCCGCCATTCCGACGGGCTCGTCGTGAAGGAGCGTGCGCGATGGCGGAGGCGAAGGTCCTGTCGACCGACCTCACCGGGGAGTACATCGAGGCGAGGCCGCGATCCCATGCCCTGTTCGAACGGGCGGGCGGCCTGCTGCCCGGCGGGATCACCCACGAGTCGCGGCAGTTCACGCCGTTCCTTCCCTATATCGTCCGCGCCGAAGGCGCGCGCAAGTGGGACGTCGACGGACATGAGTACCTCGACTACGCGATGGGGCACGGGGCGCTGATCCTCGGCCACGCGCATCCGGCCGTGGTCGAGGCCGTGCGCCGCCAGGTCGGGCTCGGCACGCATTACGGCGCCAACCACGAAGGCGAGCTGAATTGGGCCGAGCGGATCACGCGGCTCGTGCCGGGTGCCGAGATGGTGCGCTTCACGAGCTCGGGCACGGAGGCGACGCTGCTGGCGCTGCGCGTGGCGCGCGCGGCGAGCGGCCGCTCGAAGCTCGTCAAGTTCCGGGGACACTTCCACGGCTGGCACGACGCCGTCGCGCCGGGCCTGCAGCCGCCCTACGACGAGGTCCCGCCGGGCGTCACCGCGGCCGTGGCCAACGACACGATCGTGCTGCCGCCGGACCTCGCGGTCGTCGACGAGACGCTGCGGCACGATCGAGACGTGGCCGCGGTGATCGTGGAGCCGAGCGGCGCGTCGTTCGGCTCGGTGCCGCTGCCGCCCGACTTCCTGCGGGGGTTGGACGAGGTCACCGCGTCGCACGACGTCTTCCTAATCGTCGACGAAGTCATCACCGGGTTCCGCTGGTCGCCGGGCGGAGTCCAGCAGACGGCCGGCATCAGCGGCGATCTTACGACGCTCGCGAAGATCGTCGCGGGCGGCCTCCCGGGCGGCGCGGTGGCCGGGCGGCGGGACCTGCTCGAGCTGATCGCGCTGACCGGCGGATCGCGGCGCAAGCTCCGCCACCCGGGGACGTTCAACGCCAATCCCCTCTCGGCGGCCGCCGGCGTCGCGTGTCTCGACATCGTGCGCGACCCGAGCGTCCAGGAAGGCTGCAGCCGGATGGGTACCGTCCTGCGCCGGGAGATCAACGCGGTCTTCGCCCGCCGGAGCGTGCGGGGGATCGCGTACGGAGACGTGTCGTCGTTCCACCTCGCGTTCGACGCGCGTCTTGCGCCCGGCGATCCGTCCTCGATCGCGGCGTTGACCCCCGAAGACTTGAAGGGACAGCGCGGGACGCCGGCCTACAGCGCGATCGCCCTGGCCATGCTGATCGAGGGGGTGCACATCTTCGGCAGCGGCGGCTTCCTCAGCATCGCCCACGGCGACGCCGAGGTCGGCCGGACGGTCGAGGCGCTCGATCGGGCGATCGGCCGGGTCAGCGATACGCTGCCTACGGCGTGAGCCAGTACGTGCCGAAGGCCTAGCAGCGCCGCCGCCGGCAGGCTCGGCTGCGGACAACCATGAAAGCACGGCCGGCGGCGATGCACGCCGCCCCGGCTCGGGTGACGTGGGACCAGGTCGCCGCGTTTCGCCTGTCCCGTCACCATCTCGCGGAACGAGCGCCTTCACGGGCGCTCGTCTCCGTTCTCGGCGCAATGGCGGGCGCGCAGGCACAGCTCCTCTCGGCGGCGCACCTCGCTCTCTGGGCGAGAGTCCGCGACTTGCGGCTGGAAGACATCCACGCGGCCGCCCGGGCCCGGACGCTCGTCAAGGCGTGGTGCATGCGCCGGACCCTGCACCTCGTACCCTCGGAGGACCTGGCGGTCTTCGTCCGCGGATCCGCGCGGCGCGCCGAGCGCGAGGTGCGGTGGCTTCGTGGACGAGGCGTCGGTGAGCGCGCGATCGAGGAGCTCGTCGGCGCCGCGCTCGACGCGTTGGACCGGCCGCTCAGCGGACCCGAGCTTGTCGGCCGAGTAAGCCGGTCCCTCGGGGTCCCGGTGCGGCCCGTGCGCTGGGGCGGCTGGGGCAGCCGCGCGAAGGTTCCGGGCGTCGCGGTGGGACGAGTTACGCTTCCGGTGCGCTATCTCTTACAGGTTGTGGCCGCACGCGGCGTCGTGTGCTCCGGCCCCAGCCGGGGCACCGAGCCGACCTTCGTGCGTGCCGATGCGTGGGTCCCGCGCTGGCGCGATGTGCCCAGGGACGCGGCGGAGGACGAGCTCCTGCGCCGGTATCTGCGGGCGTTCGGGCCGGCGACGCCCGCCGATTTTGCGCTGTGGACCGGCATGACGCTGTCGGATGCCACCGCGATTTGGAAGCGCCAGGAGACCGGCCTCATTCCGGTGAGCGTCGAGGGCTGGACGGCGGCGATCTTTCGGGACGATCTCCGTCGACTCACGGCGCGGCGATCCGAACCGCTGCCGGTCCGGCTTCTGCCGTACTTCGATTCCTATCTGCTCGGCCACAAGGCCCGGGCGCACCTGGTCGCCCTCCGCCACCACAAGACCGTGTACAGCAAGGCCGGGTGGATCGCCCCGGTCGTGCTCGTCGATGGACGCGTTGCCGGCGTGTGGGCTCACACTCGGGAGCGGAATCGCCTCCGCGTCCGGGTCACCCGGTTTGCGGAGGTCTCAGCGCGCAGCGCGGCCGGAATCCGCGAGGAAGCGGAGAAGCTCGCCCATTTCCTGGGTCATCGCGACGTGCAGGTCCGGATCGGCTGAGACCACGCCTCGGCCGGCCCGCGATCAGTCCGCCGTGACCGCCTGTTCGGACGCCGACGCCGCGAGCGGAAAGCCGTACAGTTCCCTCGCCGTCTCGTAGAAGATGCGCCGGTGGAGGTCGTCGGACATCCGCGGGAACGCGTCCACCGGCGAGTCGAAATCCCAGTGCGCGTAGTCGGAGGCGAACATCAGCGTCCGTTCGGCACGGTTCCACTTGAAGACTTCGAGCAGATCCGCGGGCCGGTCCGGCTCCTCGAGGGGCTGCGACGTGAACCGGACGTGCTCCCATACGAACTCGCTCGGCGGACGCTTGACCCACGGCGTTTGATGGCGCAGGCCCCGCCAGTCGGCGTCGAGCCGCCACAGGAACGGCGCGAGCCAAGAGTAGCCGCCTTCGACGAACACCGCGCGCAGCTTGGGAAACTTCTCAAAGACGCCCTCGACGATGAGACTCGTCAGATGCGTCATGTAGCCGTGCGGACGGACTTGGCGATTTTCGATGTAGTACGAACCGTACCCGGCGACGGAGGGCTGGCCGTTGATGCCGGCGCCTTCGCTGCCGGTGTGGAGCGCGAACGGCAGGCCGAGCGCTTCGCAGATCTCAAAGATCGGATGGTAGTACCGGTTGCCGTAGGGCAGCCGCGCCCCGTTGGCCACGAGCACCTCGACGATGCCCGGATGGCGACCGATCCGGTCGATCTCGTTGACGGCCTGCGGTACGTCCTGGGTCGCGATCAGCATCGCGCCTCGGAGGCGTGAATCCGCCGCGAGCCACTGCTCGATCAGGTAGTCGTTGTAGGCGCGCGCCAGGGCCGCCGCATAGTCCGCGTTCGGGAGCGTGCCGAGCGGCCGCAGCTCCTGACCGAGCAGAATCGCGTATCGCACGTTGAACGGGTCGAGGAGCTGCTCGCGCATCAGGTCGAGATCGGATCCGGGGAAGCCCTCCTTCGGCCAGGAGTCCCCGCGGTAGCCGCGGTCGCCGCCGTTCAGGTAGCCGACAGCGGGGAGGCTGATCCCCCACTCCCGCACGTCTTCCTGATAGGCCCGCGGCAGGTACGGCCACAGCGCCGTCATCTTGCCGTCTTTGAACCGGTTGTGCACGTCGCAGTCGATGATCGGCATCCCCGTCACGGACTCGGCCACAGCGCGTTCCTCCCCTTCTTACGCGTGCAGGACGACCAGGTCACCTTCGGTGGTCACTTCGAACGTCTCGAGCGTAACATCCTCTTCCGCTTCCGCCGCGCCCCGCTCCACGGTCACGTCGTACGTCTTGACGCGCATGCGGTGCGGATTGAAGTACGTCCGGCCGGTCGTGATCTCGAACTCCCAACCGTGCCAAGGACACTGAATGATCTCGTCTTCGCGGCCGTACACGTACTCGTAGGGCCGCCCGGGCAGCGTCGTCCCCTTGATTCTCCCCCGGCACAGCGGCGCTCCCTGATGCGGACAGCGGTTCCGCAGCGCGTAAAACCGTCCCCGGATATTGAACACGCCGATGGAGCGTCCGTCCACCGTGACGATCCGCCGGCTCCCCGGCGGCAGCTCCGACAGCGTGCCCACGACATGTCGCGGCATGACGTAGAAGTTCGCGCGGCGCGGCGTCTCTCCCCGCGCGGCTTCGCCCGGCTATCCGGCTTTGAGGTACCGCTCGAACCAGGCCTGAAGCCGGGTCCACGCGTCCTGGGCTGCCGCGGCGTTGTAGCTCGGGGCGGTATCGTTGAAGAAGGCGTGGGCGGCGTTGGGCTCCACCACCATGTCGTAGACCACCTTCGCCCGGTCGAGCGTGTCGCGCATCGCCGGGATGCCGGCGTCGACGCGCGAGTCGAGCGCGCCGTAGAAGGCGAGCACCGCCGCCCGGATCTTCGGCACGTCCTCGAGCGGCGGGTTCGAGCCGTAGAACGGGATGGCGGCCCGGAGCTCGGGGACCCGGGTGGCGAGCCGCCACGTCACCCCACCGCCAAAGCAGAATCCCACCGCTCCGATCCGGTCCGCCCGAGCGGCCGGCAGCGACGCGAGATACCGCACCCCCGCGGCGGGCATCGCCACCAGCTGTTCCGGCGTGGCCTGACCGAGCAGCGCCGATGCCTGCGCCGGGTCGGCGACCTTGTCCGTGCCGCCGGCGCCCGAGACCAGGTCCGGCGCGAGCGCCGCGTAGCCGATCTTGGCGAGCCGGCGCGCGACATCTTTGGTGTGATCGACTAGGCCGCGGTTCTCGTGGATCACGACGATGCCCGGCGCGCGCACCGAGCCTTTCGGCTGGGCCAGGTAACCGAAGACCGTCTGCGGTCCCGGCGCGGCCCCCGCAAACGAGACCATGCGGGTCTCGAGCGCCGGATCGTCGGGAGCCACGATGGGCGCCGCCGCCAGCACCGGCCGCGGCGCCGGCGAGCCCGCGGCCGCGGTGACCTCGTCGGACGACGCCGCCACGCCGAGCGTGGTCAGCAGCGCCAGAGCACCCGCCGCGCCTCCGCCGAAGATCGCGACGCGCCGAAGGAACTCGCGGCGCCCCAACCGCCCTTCGCGGTACTCCTCCGTCCACTCCTCAAGGATGTAGCGGCCCAGATCCGTCATGGCCCCTCCACTCCCTCCACCGATGCGCCTCTATGCCGTGGATTGTCCCAACCTACCACAGCGATGTGAACAACGCGTCACGGCAGGCCCGTCTTCGCCGTGCGCCGAACGGTTCGGTGACGCGAGATCAACGCACCATACCGGAGGAATCAGTGCGCCCTCGGCTTGTCATCGCCGCCGCGCTCGCGGCCGTCCTCAGCCTGACGATCACCGTCCCCGGGGCCGTGGCCCAGGCGCCCACGGTGATCCGCGTGGGCACCTTGAAGCTCGTCGGCGGCGCGCCGCTGTTCTGGGGCGCCCAGCAGGGATATTTCCGCCAGGAAGGCCTGCAGATCCAGTTTGTGTACTTCGGCGCCGCGGCGCCGGTCGCCACCGCGACCGTCACGGGAGACGTCGACGTCGGCGCGACCGGGATCACCGGTACCCTCTTCAACCTGGCCGCCGGCGGCGGCAAGATCTACCTCGTCGCCGACCGCGGCCAGGAGCGTCCCGGCTATCCGCTCAACGCCGTCGTGGTCACGAAGACGACGTACGCCTCGGGCGTGCGGTCGCTGCGGGACCTGCGCGGGAAACGGATCGGCATCACGACGCTCGGCTCGACGTTCCATTACCAGATCGCGAAGCTCCTCGAGCGCGAGTCCCTGACGCTCCGGGACGTTCAGCTGGTGCCGCTGCGCGAGGTCAATCTCGTCGCTGAGGCGCTGCGCACCGGCCAGATCGACGCGGCGCTGCTCTCCCCGCCGTGGGGCGCGGCCGCGGAGCAGGACGGCTGGGGCAAGATTCTGTTCTACGCGGGCGACCGGATCGTCAATCAGGTGACCGGCGTGTTCTACGGCGCGCGGCTGCACGGCGACCACGCGCTCGGCGACCGGTTCATGCGGGGATACGTGCGCGCGACCCGCGACTACTTCGACGCGTGTCTCCGCCGGCCGCCGCGCGGCGCGTGCGCGCCGATCGTCGCGGTCACCGCGCGGACGATCGACCAGCCGGAAGCGGCCGTCGCGAAGTCGCTGCCGTACATCGATCGAAATGCGCGCCTCTATCTCCTCGATCTCGAGCGGCAGGAGGCCTGGTACGTTCAAAACGGTATGGCCGCCCGCTACGTACCGCTCGACCAATTCGTCGACTCGACCTTCGTGAACGACGCCGTGCGATCGCTCGGGCCGTAGCCCGCGTGCGCCGGCGCGGGCGATGAGGATCCGCTTCGAAGGCACGTCCAAGGAGTACGCCCGCCGGGACGGCGGCGCGCTCGCGGCGCTCGCAGGCATCGACCTCACGGTGGCGAGCGGCGAATTCGTCGCGATCGTCGGCCCGAGCGGCTGCGGGAAATCGACCCTGCTGCTGCTGGCCGCGGGGCTTCTGCCCGCCTCGGCCGGCCGCATCGTCTTCGAGGGAGAGCGCGCCGGACGGCCGCTGACCGCCCTCGTCTTTCAGGAATTCGCGCTGTTCGAGTGGCGCACCGTGCTGCAGAACGTGGCATTCGGCCTGGAGGTGCGGCGCGTGCCCGCCGCGGAGCGCGACCGGCTCGCGCACGAGTACATCCGGCTGGTGGGTCTCGACGGCTTCGAGACGCGGTATCCGTCCGAACTCTCCGGCGGGATGCGGCAGCGGGTCGGGATCGCCCGCGCGCTGTGCGTCGATCCGGCCATTCTCCTGATGGACGAGCCGCTCTCCGCGCTGGACGCGCAGACGCGGCAGCTGATGCAGGATGAGATTCTCGGAATCTGGGAACGCAGCCGGAAGACCGTCCTGTATGTCACGCACAACATCCAGGAGGCGGCGTATCTCGCCGACCGCATCACCGTGCTGTCGCGGCGGCCGGGGCGCATCCGGGCGGTGGTCCCGGTACCGTTCCCACGGCCCCGGCGCGAGACCCTGCTCGCCGACGCGGCCTTCGGCCGGTTCACGCAGGACGTGTGGTCGATGATTCGCGACGAGGCCAGGACCGCGATGCGCGAGGGCGCCTAGGTGGCGGCCGGCGCCCGCGACGTGGCGGCCCGCGGGGCATCCGCGGGCGAGATCATCACCCTCGAGGCCGCGCCCGCGCCGGTTCCCGGCGGCCGGCGGTACCGCGCCCTGCGGGTCGGGGCTATCGTGGCCGTGCTGCTGGTGTGGGAGGCGATAAGCCGGGCCCGCGCCGTGCCGGCCGTGTTCCTGCCGTCGCCCGAGGCCGTGGCCGCGGAGCTCGCGCATCTCGCGTCGACGGGCGACCTCTGGCGGAGCGTCGGCGCCAGCCTGGGCCGGATCGGCGCCGGCTTCGCCCTCGGCGGCGCCGCGGGCCTGATCGTCGGGGTGCTCGTCGGCGTCTCCCGTCGCGCGGAGGCGGTCGCGGACCCGCTCATCGCCGCCGTGTACCCGATCCCGAAGATCGCGCTCCTGCCGCTCCTCATCCTCTGGCTCGGGATCGGCGAGGCGCCGAAGATCGCGCTCATCGCCGTCGGCGCGTTCTTTCCCGTCGCGATCGGAACCGCCACCGCGATCCGCGACGTCGATCCGCTCCTCATCCGGGCGGCGCGGAGCTTCGGGGCGGGCCGCCTGCAGATCATCACGAAGGTGCAGCTGCCGGCCTCGGTGCCGATGGTGTTCGCGAGTCTGCGCCTCGCGGCGGGGATGTCGCTGCTTCTGGTGGTCTCCGCGGAGATGATCGCGGCCACCGCCGGAATCGGGTACCTGATTCTCTACGCCGGGGATCTCATGCAGACGTCGCGGCTCTTGGCGGGGATCGTCGTGCTGTCGGTGCTCGGCCTCCTGTCCACGGCCGGGCTCGCGACGCTGGAGCGGCGGCTGTTCCGCGGCCGCGCGCGCGGATAGGCCGCGCCTTAGTCGAGGACGACCGCGGAAAACCCGACGAGCCCGCCCGCCGGATCGACGCCCTGGTCGTATCCCAGTACGCGCCCCGTGACGGGCGCGAGGAGCCGCAGCACGGTGTAGATCGCGCCCAACCCGCAGACGTGGCGGCGATTGCCGTCGGCGGTGACGGTCCGCCACCACCCTTCCGCGTCGCCGGCCTCCACATGGCGAAGCGCCGCGCGATCGGCGCCGGACGCGCGCCGCCCGAGCGCGGGCCCGACCGCCTCCTCATCGCCGAAGCGCGGCCCCACGTGGCTGAGATCCACGCCGCCGACCACACAGATAGGGCGCTTCGCGGCGGCGATCGCCTCGCGGAGCGCGCCGATGAACGCTTCGATCGCCGGGACGGCCGCGGGCGTGCCGTTCGCCGTGTGTGCGTCGAGCGGGCCGGTCAGCACCGGCAGCACCGTGAAGGGACGCCCGCGCAGCATGTGCGCGAGCCACAACACTTGAAACTCGACCGAGTGCTCCCCGCGGTGGACCGGCTCCTCTTCGAGCGGATCGAACGGGGCGCGCGTCGCGACGGCCTCCAGCAGCGCGCGGTCCACCTCGACGACCCCGAAGGGGGTCTCGTAGCCTTTCGCCGTCAGCACGTACGGCGCGGCCGAGCCCGCGTGCGCGACGCCGACGACCACGACGCAGACCCCCGCGGGAAGGCCGGCCAGCGCGGCATAGGCGCGGCCGTACATCGGGCCGCCGCGCGCGAAGTCGATGTGGGGCGCGAGGATGCCGCGCGGGGCGGCGGCGGGAGCAGAACCGTTGGCGGGGGGGCGCGCGCCGGCGAGGTAGCGCTCGAGCGCCGCCGCGCACGCCGCCGGGTCCGACGGATAGGCGGTGCCCGCGTGCGCCATCGGCCGGTGCGGCGCCGCCCGGTACGCGTCGGCGACGGCGCGCCGGCGGTCCGCGAGCACCGGACTGTCGAGCAGCCCGTGCGCGTCGAGATCCCGAACAATGCGGTCGAGCTCGGCGGACGGAAGCGGCAGACCGCCGGAGAGCCGCGTGTATTCGGCCTGGACCGCGCCGGCGTCCCGCAGGCCGTCCAGCAGCAGCGCGATCAGCATGATCGGCAGCGGCAGCAGCACGGGACCGTCGAGCAGGTCTTCGTAGTCGCGCGCGCACACGACCCGTTCGCCGTTCCACTCGGTCCTGATGAAGTCGAGCGCGCGGAGCCGCGGGAGCGGCCTCCGCTCACCGCCGGTCCCGCCGCGGGCGGCACCCTTCCCGTGGGACGTCTCGTCGCGCCGGGTCATGCTGTGATTGCCGCTTGGCCGGCCAATCCGCCTGCAGGCGGCCGGCCGGAGGAACGCGCCGCGGCCGCCCCGTATCTAGCGGTGCCATGGACGGACGCCTCGGCGGCAAGGTTGCGTTGGTCACGGGCGGCGGCACCGGCATCGGGCGCGCGACGGCGCTGGCCCTCGCGGCCGAGGGCGCCGCGGTCGCGGTGAACTACAGCCGGTCGCGCGGGGACGCCGAGGAGACGGCCTCCGAGATCAACTCGCGGGGCGGCCGGGCGATCACCGCGGCCTGCGACATCTCGGACGAGCGCGGCGTCGACGCGATGATCGCGCGGGTCACCGCCGAGCTCGGCCGTCTTGACGTGCTCGTCAACAACGCGGGCACGACCAAGTTCATCGACCACCGCAACCTCGAGGCGCTGACCGGGGACGTCTGGGACCGCATTCTCGCCGTGAACGTCAAAGGCACGTTCTTCTGCTCGCGCGCGGCGGCGCGCGCCATGACCGGCGGCGGCCGTATCATCAACATCGGGTCCGTCGCCGGAGTCCGGGGCAACGGCAGTTCGATCGCCTACGCCGCGAGCAAGGGCGCGATTCACACCATGACCCTGTCGCTCGCCCGCGCGCTTGCGCCGTCGATCACGGTGAACGCGATCGCGCCCGGGCTCATCGAGACCCGCTGGCATGGAGGACACGAGGCCGAGAACGCCGCCCGGGCGGCGAGGTTTCCCGTACAGCGGATCGGCCGCCCCGAGGACATCGCCCATATGGCCGTCGCGTTCGCGACGGCGGACAACTTCCTGACCGGCCAAATCATTGTCGTCGACGGCGGGGCGCTGCTCTAAAAGCAGGCGGGCCGCCCGGCGGGTGCACAGCCGCCGCCGGGCGAAGCGAACAGGTGTTTGCGTGGCGCCGGGTTCTATGCTATAATCCGTCCGCTCATTATCCGTGCCGGCGATCCGAAGCGAGGGAGGCAGCGCGTGGGCCGAGTCCTGACGAAACGCCAGCGCGAGATTCTCGGGTATCTGCTCGACAGCATGCAGCGCAAGGGCTACCCGCCGTCGGTGCGCGAGATCGGCGCGGCCCTTGGGTTGACGAGCAGCTCGACCGTGCACAGCCACCTCGCCGCGCTGGAGAAGAAGGGCTACATCCGGCGCGACCCCAGCAAGCCCCGGGCGATCGAGATCCTGAAGGACAGCGCGAGCCAGCCGCCCAAGCGCATGGTCAACGTGCCGGTCGTCGGGCGGATCGCCGCGGGTGCGCCGCTCCTGGCCGAGGAAAACATCGAGGACATCTTCCCCCTGCCCCGCGACTTCGTCCGCGAGGACGGCGCCTTCATTCTGCGCGTCCGCGGCGACAGCATGATCGAAGCGGGGATCTACGACGGCGACTTCATCGTCATCCGCCCGCAGGCGACCGCCTCGAACGGCGAAATCGTCGCGGCGCTCCTCGGCGAGGAGGCCACGGTCAAGCGCTTCTTCAAGGAACGGGACCACATCCGGCTGCAGCCCGAGAACAGCACGATGTCGCCCATCATCACGCGGGACGTGACGATCATCGGGAAAGCGGTCGCCCTGATCCGCCGGCTCTCCTAGCGCCGGCCGGCTCACGGCCGGCCGCCGTGTCATCGAAGTCGACCGCATCCCGACGGCATTCCCGGGGGCCGCCTCCTGCGAGGCGGCCCCCGCCGTCTTGGGGTCGACAACCACCGCGCCGGACATCAGTGTGCCGTCCGCGCCGGGCGTCCGTCGACGTACGGCCGGAACGGTCCGAGGCCCGCGGTGGGGATCTCCGCTTCCACCACGATGCCGGCTTCGCCGTCTTCGCGCCGCACAACCCGTCCGGCCGTGTAGAGGCGCGAAAGGACCGCGAGGCGGTGGTACGGGATGACGAGCCGCACCCGCTCCACCGGTCCGGGCAGCGCGGCTCCGATCCGGCGCAGCAGATTCGCGAGGCCGACGCCGCGGACGGCGGAGACCGGCACTCCGTCGGGCTCCTCGGCCGTCACGTCGCGCAGCGCCTCGGGGGACAGCAGGTCGGCTTTGTTGAGGACGGTCACGCGCGGAGTGCCGGACGCGCCCAATTCGCGCAGCACCTGCTCCACGGCCTCGCGCTGCGCGGTCCAGCGCGGGTGGCCCGCGTCGATCACGTGGATCAGGAGGTCCGCCTCCGTCACCTCCTCGAGGGTGGCGCGAAACGCCGCGACGAGATCGTGCGGCAGCTTCTGGATGAAGCCGACCGTGTCGACAAGCAGCAGCGGGCGGCGATTCGGCAGGACGACCCGCCGGGTCGTCGGATCGAGCGTCGCAAACAGCTTGTCGGCGGTCAGCACATGCGCGCGGGTCAGCGCGTTGAGCAGCGTGGACTTGCCCGCGTTCGTGTAGCCGACGAGGACCGCCACCGGCAGGGCCGCGTCTTTCCGCGACTGCCGCTCGCGCTGCCGGTGCCGCTGCAGCGCGTTGATCTCCCGGCCCAGCGCGGTGATCCGCGTCCGAATACGCCGCCTGTCGACCTCCAGCTTGGTCTCGCCGGGGCCCCGCGTGCCGATCCCGCCGCCGAGCCGGGACAGCAGCACGCCCCGTCCGGCCAGCCGGGGCAGCAGGTAGGTCATCTGCGCCAGTTCGACCTGCAGGCGGCCTTCCCGCGTGCGCGCCCGCTGGGCGAAAATGTCGAGGACGAGCGCCGTACGGTCCAGCACCTTGGTGTCGAGCGCCCGCTCTAGATTTCGCTGCTGCGCGGGCGTGAGCTCGTGGTTGAAGATGACCACGTCCGCGCCGGCGGAGCGCACCCTGGAGCGGATTTCTTCCACTTTGCCGGCGCCGACCGCGGTCGCGGGATCGGGACGCGTGCGGTGCTGCACGACGATGCCGGCCACCGCGGCTCCCGCGGTGTCGGCGAGCCGGGCGAGTTCTTGGAGGGTCTCCTCGCCCGCGTCCTCCCGGGCCCCGATCATGCCGACGAGCAGCGCGCGCTCCGGGCCGCTGCGCGGCAGCCCGTCGGTGAGCGGACGGTCGCTCTCCTCGGAGGTCCCGGCGGCGAGGCCGCGGCGGAGCTTATGACCGAGCGGTGTGCCGGTGGTGCGCATCTTGGATTATCGCGGGGACGCGGCCCGCAGATGGTCGCCGATGCGGCGAACCGCCTCTTCGAACCGCGCGTCCGGCGCGGTCAGCGAAATGCGGACGTACCCCTCGCCGTGCGCGCCGTAGCCGTTGCCGGGGGTGACGATCACGCCGGTGTGCTCGAGCAGATCCGTCGTGAAGGACACGGACGTGTGGCCGCGCGGCACCGGAATCCACAGGTAGAAGGTCGCCCGCGGACTCGGCACATCCAGCCCGATCTCCCGCAGTCCGCGCACGACCGTATCGCGCCGCCGCTGCCAGATCGCCACCCGCTCCCGCGTCGGCGCGTCCGGCCCGGTCAGGCCGGCGACCGCGGCGTCCTGGATCGCCACCCACTGCCCGCTGTCGATGTTGGTCTTGAGGGTGGCGAGTGCCTGGACCGCCTCCTTGTTGCCGACGACGAACCCGATCCGCCACCCCGTCATGCAGAACGTCTTGCTGAGCGAATGAAACTCGATCGCGACGTCCTTGGCGCCGGGCGCCTCGAGGAAGCTCGGCGGCCGGTAGCCGTCGTAGGCGATCTCGGAGTACGTGTTGTCGTGGACGACGAGGATGTTCCAGCGCCGCGCCAGCTCCACGACGCGCGTGAAGAAGGCGAGGTCGGTCGTCGCCCCCGTCGGGTTGTTGGGATAGTTCAGAAAAAACACGCGGGCGCGCCGCAGCACGTCCTCGGGGATGATGGAGAGGTCCGGCACCCACCCCTGCTCCCGCGTCATCACCACGGGGTAGACCTCGCCGTCGGCCATGAGGGTCGCGACGCTGTAGACGGGATACCCCGGGTCGCTCACGAGCGCCACGTCGCCGGGATTGACGAACACCCACGGCACGTGGGCGAGCCCCTCTTTGGAGCCGATGAGCGCCAGCACCTCGCTGCCGGGGTCGAGGGCCACCCCAAACCGGCGCGCGTACCAGCCGGCGACGGCCTCGCGGAACTCCTTCGTTCCCTCGTAGGGCGGGTAGACGTGCGTGCGGGGATCCCGGGCGGCGCGCGTCAGCGCGTCGACGATGTGGTCGGGCGTCGGGAGGTCCGGATCGCCGATGGAGATGTTGATGACGTCGACCCCGCGCGCCCGCAGCGCGGCGCGCTTCTTGTCGATGTCGGCAAACAAATACGGCGGAATCCGTTCCATCCGGCGCGCTACGCGCATCAGGCACCTCCGTTCGCTGCTGCCGCCATCATATCACGGAGTACGGCCACGTCTCTCGGGCGGCGAGCGGCTCGAGAACCCTTGACGCCACGCGCTCGGCCGGCTGATCGTCCACATCGATCCAGCGGTATCGCGGGTCGGCGCGAAACCACGTCAACTGCCGCTTCGCGTAGCGGTGCGTATCGCGGCGCAACTGCGCGACGGCGGTGTCCAGGGTGACCTCGCCTTCGAGGTGGGCGGCGATCTCTTTGTACCCGAGGCCCTGCATGGACGGCAGCGCGCGATGGCATCCGCTTTGCAG
>DATGFS010000016.1 GCA_035308905.1 bacterium
CGCTGGGAGGAGACCTACAACAACGTCCGGCCGCACCAGGCGCTCGGTTACCTCACTCCGAACGAGTACCTCGCTCAATGGCAGGCGGCTCAGCGATGAATTTGGAGGCTGGTGTAGTCGGATCTACTGGACCAGTACACGCACTTGACAGTGTCTGCGGCCGCTTCTACAATTGTTTGTGACGACTTTTTGTCTTGATATGAAACTTCGTCACAGAACAAGGAGCTTCCGGATGGCTAACGCTCCCGTGCCGCAGGAAGACCCGGAGCAGCTGGCGCGGTTCAACGCCCGGATTTCCGCCGGCGACCAGCTCGAGGCCGGGGAGTGGATGCCGCAGCAGTACCGTTTCGAGGCGCAGCGCCTCATCCAGATGCACGCCAACTCGGAGATCATGGGGGCGCTGCCGGAACGGGAGTGGATCCCGCGGGCGCCGACGCTCGCGCGCAAGATGGCGTTGACGGCCAAAGTCCAGGACGAGGTCGGCCACGGCATGCTGTTGTACCGCGTCGCGGAAACGCTCGGCCGGCCGCGCGAGGAGATGTACGCGGAACTCGTCGAGGGCCGCGCCCGCTTCCACAACGTGTTTCACTATCCCGCGGAGACGTGGGCGGACGTGGCGATCATCCAGGTATTCGTCGACGGCGCGGCGATGCAGACGCAGGGAGCGCTGCGCTCGTGCTCGTACGCGCCGTACTCGCGCGTGCTGAAGCGGATCTGCTACGAAGAGGACTTCCACATCCAGCTCGGCCTCGATGTGTGGCGGGCGCTCGCCGAGGGCACGCCGGCGCAGCGCGCGATGCTGCAGGACGCGCTCAACCGGTGGTGGACGCCGATCATCCATTTCTTCGGCATGCCGGACAAAGTGTCGCCCCATACCGAAGCGATGCTGGCCTGGCGCCTCAAGGTGAAGTCCAACGAAGAACTGCGGCAGCAGTTTCTGAGACGGTTCGTCCCAATCATTCTGGAATACGGTCTCGCGGTACCCGATCCCGGGCTGCGCTGGGTCGAGGCCGAGCAGCGCTACGTGTATACCGAGCCCGATTGGGAAGAACTCAAGCGCGTCGGCCGCAACGGCGGGCCGAAGAGCGCGGAGCGCCTGGCGCTGCGGCAGTCGTTCTACCGCCAGCACGCGTGGATTCGCGAAGCCCTCGGCCACCGGATCGCCGCGGCGGCATGAGCTCCCCGGCCATACCCGCGGGGTCCTGGGTCCGTGCCCTCGAGGCCCCGGCCGACGTGTGGGCGGTCTTCCTGCAGGCGCGCCGGCGGGACGCGCATGTCTACGTCGGCGACGTCCATGCGCCGGACGCGGAGATGGCGCTGCTCCTCGCCAAGGAGAACTATGCGCGCCGCGACCCGTGCGTCAGCCTGTGGGTCGTCCCGGCGCGCGACATTCGCGCGACCGCGGAGGACGCGGCGGAGATGTTCGTACCGGCGACCGACAAGAGCTACCGATTCGGCGGCTCCTACCGCCAGCAGCAGCGCGTGTACCGCGGCGGCTACCACACCGCCCCGACCGAGGACGACCGCTAGCCGTGCCGGCCGCCCTCGCAACGATCGCCGATCCCGCCGTCCGCGCGGCGTTCCGGGAGTGGCTGCTGCGCGTCGCCGACGACGAACTGACGATCGGCCACCGGCACTCCGAATGGACCGGCGTCGGGCCGGACATCGAAAGCGACGTCGCGATGAGCAGCATCGCGCAGGAAGAGCTCGGCCACGCGCGGCTGTTTTACGAGCAGGTCGCGGGCGACCAGCCCGGCGGCCCCGACCTCCTCGCGTTCGGCCGCCCGCCCGCGGAGTTTCGCAACGCGGTCCTGCTCGAGCAGCCGAACCACGGCTGGGAGTTTTCCATCGTGCGCCTCGCCCTGTACGAAACGTTCGAGGGACAGCGCCTCGGACTGCTGGCGCGGTGCGGACAGGAACCGGTCGCCGCGATCGCCGCGACGCTCGGACGGGAAGAGCGCTACCACGGGCTGTTCGCGGCGACGTGGCTCGAGCGGATGGCGCGGCCGTCCGCGGACGCCCGCGCGCGCGTGCAGGCGGCGCTCGACGCGGCGTGGCCCTACGCGCTCGGGTTCTTCGAGACGACCGAGGCCGATCCGATTTTGATCAACGCCGGGCTGCTGCACGAATCCGCGGAACGCCAGCGCGACGCGTGGGAGGCGGCGGTGCGGCCGCTGCTCGAGGGCTGCGGCCTGGCGATTCCGGCCGCGGCGCCGGCCCTGGGAGGCCGCCGCGGGGTGCATACGCCCGACCTCGCGCAGATGCACGCGGAGATGACCGAGGTCTGGCGTTCCGATCCGGAGGCGCGGTGGTGAGCGCCGCTCGCCCCGCGCCAGACGGGGTGACTCAGGCGCCGCTCGAACAGGCCGCCTGGGACGTGCTGCGCAGCGTCGAAGACCCCGAGCTCCCGATCGCGATCACGGACCTCGGCCTCGTGCGGGACGTGCGGGTCGACGGCGAGTCGCGCGTCAGCGTGCGGCTCGTGCCGACGTGGACCGCGTGCCCGGCGCTCGCGGTGATCCGCGGCCGCATCCGCGACGGCCTGCTCGCCATCCCCGGCGTGCGCGACGTGTCGGTGGAGTACACGTACGACGAGCCGTGGACGCTGGAGCGCATGACGGACCGGGGACGGGAGCAGCTCGCGGCGCACGGCCTCTCGGTCCCGTCCTGCCGCTTCGCCGAGCCGCCGGTCTGTCCGTACTGCGGGTCGCACGACGTCGCGATCGACAGCCTGTTCGGCCCGACGCTGTGCCGCTCCACGTACATCTGCCGGCACTGCCGCAACCCCTTCGAGCGCTTCAAGCCTCCGGCCGAATCGTAAGCGGTGACACAAAAGGCGGTGCCAATCTACGACTTGGGGGGAACGATGAGGAGCTGGCGCGCAAAGGCCGCGGTGCTTGCCTTGGGCATGGCCGTATTTTCCGTCACGCAGGTGGACAAGGCGTTCGGACTCGACATCGCGGGGATAACGGTCGGCGTGAAACCCACGCTGATCACGAGCGGAACGGACGTCATTCCTGGCTCAGTGAGGACGCCCGCCGTCTTCAAGCTGAGGATTCGCGTCAACACCAACGGAAAGAACTTACGGTTGTGCCTGGGCTCCCCAAGTGATTTCTCATCCGGGGCCTGCCCGCAACCGGTCGCGTTCTCGAGCCGCGACGGTTCGGGGCAGCTCAGGGAAGGCCTGGGAGTGGTTGACACGACCCAGCTGTTCGGGAAGGTGCTCTACATCTACAACGCCACGTCCGGTGCGCTCCCGACTGAAATCGTGAGCTTCACGCTGACCGTCGAGTGAACCGGCGCTTCACGGTTTAGATCGCGTCGATTACCGCCTGCAGCACGCTCGCGGCGGCGACCATGCCGGCGACCGTGGCGTGCTCGCCGGCGTTGTGCGCCTGGCCCGACGACCCGGGACCGAGGTTGACAAAGTCCCGGGTCCGCTCGGCAAAAATCGAGAGGTCCTGCCGCCCCTGCGAGAACTGTAGCGGCGCGTCGCCCTGGATCCGCGCGAGCGCCGCGGCCGCAACCGCGAGCGTGTGGCCGTTGCGGTCGGCCAGCGTGGGAAGACAGAGCTTCGTCACGTCGAGTTCGTGCGCGGTCCCGTCGATCGAGCCCCGCAGTTCGCCTTCGAACGTGCCGTAGTCTTCCCCGGGCGCGAGCCGCCGGTCGACGGTCAGGTGCAGCCGGTCGGGGATGATATTGTCCGCGATCCCGGCGCGCGCGGCGACGACGGAGAGGGAGGGGACGCTCTGAACGCCGGGCGCGACCTCGACCCCCTTGTGGCGGGCGGCCGTCTCGGCGATGCGCTTGATGACGTCCATCCCGCGGTAGATCGCGTTGTCGGCGCGGCGCCAATCCGACGAATGACCGCTGCGCCCCAACACGGTGAGATGTCCGATCGCGCGCCCCTGGCAGCCGACCCCAATCGACAGGCGCTTCTTCGCCTCGTCGTACGAGGGCTCGGTCGTGATCGCATAGTCGGGAGAGACCCGCCCGATCAGCCGGCGCACGCCGTTGCGCGGCGTCACGGCGCCGCCTTCCTCGTTGTTGGTGAAGGCGAACCAGGCGCGGACCTTCGGGCGCGCGTGCTGGGCCAGCCACATCATGCACGCGAGCCCCGCCTTCATGTCCGACGCGCCGAGGCCGATGATGCGGCCGTTCTCAACCCGCGGGGAGAACGGATCCTGCTTCCAGCCGTCGACCGGAGGGACCGTGTCCATGTGACCGTTGACGACGAGCAGGCGGTCGCCCGAGCCCACCTCGGCGGTCACGTTGCCTTCCTCGTCGCGCTCAACGCGGACGTTCGCGCGCTCGAGCGAGTCGTAAATGTACTGCGAGATCGCCGCTTCTTCGCCGGTCACGCTGCGGATCGCGACGAGATCGCAAAGCGTCCGCTCGAGATATGTGGCCATGTCCGTCACGAATCGATCGCCCCCTCGCGGTGCAAACGGCTCACGTGCCGTTGACGCATGCTTCGGTCGCGGCCGTCACCGGCCCTGCGGCAACAGCCACTCCCGGCTGCGCTACCGCGATGGATACACGATTCGGAATCGGTCGTACGACTCGATGAGCGACGTCCCGGTCGCGGGATCACGGAACGCGTACTCATACCGGCTGACCCGCGAAAGGAGCAGCGGACGCCCGTCCTCCGTGGCATCGGCGCCGATCGGCCGCAGCGCATGCGGATCGCTGGTCCCCAGCGGGCTCGTCGTCAAGAAGTAATCCATGACGAGCCGCTCCCTCATCAGCGCCGCCAGCACGCGCGGACCGCCTTCGGTCAGCACGAGCCGCACGCCGCGCGCACCGAGCGCCTGAACCGCCGCGCGCGCGGCCGGCCGCCCGTCCGGACCCGCGTCCACGCGGACGACCTCGACGCCGAGCGCCTCCACGCGCCGGACCTGCTCGGGGGTTGGCCGGTGGCCGGTGATGATCAGCCGGTCGAACCGCGGGTCGGTGAAGAAACGCCTCGCCAGCACTTCGTCGCTCCACGCGAGGTCGGTGGCGAGCAGCGCGGCGAGCAGCCGCGGACCGCGCCCGGCGGCGGCGCGGAGCGCCGCATCCCCCTCGGGCACCACCGCGGTGACGTCCTCGGCCAGCATCGTCCCGACGCCCGACAGCAACACGTCGGCCGACGTCCGCAGGCGTCCCAGGACGAACCGGTCCACCGGCGTCCCGATCGGCGCGGCCTTGCCGTCGATCGTCGCCTCGCCGTTCTGCGTCATCACCATGTTGGCGATCACGGACGGGAGGCCGTCCGGGCCCGGCGGCACGTCGAGGCGCGCGTAGAATTCGTCGAGCGACACGTCGCGCGGATAGGGCTCCGCGGCGTGCCACACCAACCGAACGGTGGGAGGGAGGGAGAGGCTGCGCTTCCAGCCGGCGCCGCTCACGATGCGCTCACGCGACCTCCTTCCGGACAGTCGCGCAACTTTCCCTCATCGGCGCCCGCCCGTTTCCGCGGCCTGCGTATCGCCGACCGCGCATTGACGGCCGCTCTGGATTGTTACTACGATGCTGTCATGTCTGCGATGGACGACACCGCTTGGCAGCACCTCTGGAAGGCGCTCGATGTACTCGCGGCACGGGCGCTCGATCTCCGGAGACTCTCCCAAGAAGAGCCGCTGAAGAAGGCCCGGCCCGATTATCCGCATGGCGGTATCGGGCGGTCGCACGAAGACGAGCTGCGCGCCGTCTTCGCGGACTTGGCGCGGACGCTTGCCGAGGTGACCCGGCTGCTGCCGTCCGTGCTGCCGGACGGAACGGCGCCACCAGACGTCGACGACGAAACCCCAAGCGCGCTCGCGGCCCGGCTCTCGACGCTCGAGAAGCTCACCGCCAACCTCGCGCGGGAGGCGTTCGAACCGCTGCCGCCGCTGCCCCCGCACGCGCCGCCGTACCTGGTGACGCTGCCGGGCCACGACCTGCCGGGGACTACAGCGCTGCTGCTCGGCAGCAATATCATCGAGACGGTCGGGGCGCTCCGCAACGCACTGCTGGCCGCCGCGAACGCGGCGCCACGCCGGCCGTAGGCGATCGTGACGTCGGCCTTTGCCTGCGATCTGACCGTCTTCACACCGGCGCAGAGGGAGCGCCTTCGCGCCCTGGTTCAGCGGGTATTCGGGGCGTGCCGGGACGCCGAGGAGTTGCCGGAAGGTTTCCGCCTGCGGTTTCCCCCCCAGGCGAACGACGGTGCGGCGCGGACGGCCGGCGACGGGCCGCTCGTCCTGTCCATCGCCGAATGGATCACGCTAGAGCGCCTGTGCTGCCCGAGCATCACGTTTGCAATCGAGTTCGAAGAGAAGCGGGGACCGATCGCGGTACGCATGACCGGCCGCCCCGGGATCAAGCCGTTTCTCCTTGCGGAGTTCAACGGCCGGATCTCCGAAAAACTGCCTCCCGCCCGGTAGACATCGGGGCGGGAGGCTACGATCTCACCGTGGATTCGTTCTAACCCTGGCTAACCGCCGACCGCCGCGGCAACATGCGGCTTGATCACGTCGAGCGGATCGAACTTGCCGCCGAGGATCGGATCGCTCCGCACGCCGAGCCACTGCTCGAGCACGGTGCTGTAGACGCTGCGAAAGTCGATCCGGTACTTGAGGTCGCCCTGATCGAGATCGGTCAGGCTCGGGTGCACGCCGTGCACGCCGGGCTTCACCTGGCCGCCGACGAGCAGCATGGGCGCGGCCGTCCCGTGGTCGGTGCCCCCGGAGGCGTTTTCGGCGACGCGCCGCCCGAACTCCGAGAACGTCATCAGCAGCACCTTGTCCTGAATGCCCTTCGTCTTCAGGTCGCCGAGGAACGCGCCGAGGCCCGCGCCCATCGACTCGAGCAGGCGGTCGTGCCGGCCGGCCTGCGTCACGTGGGTGTCGAACCCGCCGAGGCCGACGTAATAGACTTTGGTCGGCGACCCGGCCGCGATCAGCTCCGCGATAACCCGCAGCTTCTGCGCAAATGGATCTTTGGGATACCCGGATCCGGCGTCCTGCGCGAGCCGCCCGGCCAGTTTATTGAGGTCCGCCGCGGCAAGCAGCGCGTTCATCTCGGTGTGCGCGAGGAAGTCGACGAGCGGCTCCTCGCCCGGCACCGGCTGAATCAGCCGCCGGAACGCCTCGACCTCCGCGGGACCGCCGCCCTGCACCGGATGGAACCCGAACCGGGCGATGTCGTCGACGGCGACCACGCGCGGGGCGTCGCCCTGCATCGCGAGCGGCATCTCAGCCGACAGCGTCATGCCGGCGCTCGACCCGCAGTCGGGGCACTCGCTGTCGAAGAGCCGGCCGAGCCAGCCGGTCTTGGGTCCGGCGCCCGCCGGGTCGGCGGTCTGCCAGATCTCCATCGACCGGAAGTGGCTCCGGTTGGGGTTCGGATAGCCGACGCCCTGGACGACGGCCACGCGCCCATCGTCGTACGCGCTCTTGAGCGCGCTGAGCGCCGGGTGCAGGCCGACCTCGTCGGTCAGCCGGAGCACCTTCTGCTGCGGCACGGCGAGCTTCGGCCGCGCCCGGTAGTACTCGTCGTGCACGAACGGCACGACCGTGTTCAGGCCGTCGTTGCCGCCGCCGAGCTGCACCACGACGAGCGTGGGCCAGTCCGGCCGGCCCGCGGCGGACGCCGTCTGCCGAAGATCCCACGGGTTGTTGAGCGCGAGCGCCGTCCGCGTCAGAAACATCGGCGCGGTCCCGCCCGCGGCCAAGATGGTCAGCCCCTTGGTCAGAAACTCCCGCCGGGTCGTCATTGTGCGCATGGTTCGTTTCTCCCCTCGATGACGCGTCGTCAGGCGACCAGGTACTCGGGAAGGCTCATCACGAGATGCACGGCCTCTCGCGAGGCCCGCCCGCCGGTCGCGAGGGCGAGCGTGCCGTGCCGGTGCGGCGCGAGCGGGCGCGCCAGGAGCCGGGCGACGGCGGCCTCGAGCGTCGGGAACGCCGTGTCGTCGACGGGCCCGAGACGGCCGGAAATGAGCCCCGCGGCGAGATCGGTCCGCGCGAAGATCGTACCGGCGTTGATCCATGACGCGCCGCCGTGCCAGCCCGCCACGGTGGGCGGGAAGAACAGCCGCTGGCCCATCGCGCCGGTGGCCTGAAACACCCGCACCCAGTCCGGCGCGTTGATGCCGAGATGCCGCACCGCGCCGACCGCGAACTCGACCGGCCCTTTGACCTGGGCCAGCATCGCGTCCGGCCGGTAGAACGCCTGCGAGCGGAACAGCATCTTCAGCGCCGGCGAGAGGTCGTAGGCCGACGCGCGCAGCTGCCGCGCCATCGCGTCGACGAGCGCGGGATCGGGGGTGGGGGACACGAAGAACGCCGCGAGCTTGCGGGCGATCCACCGCGGCGTCGCCTCCTGCGCCAGGATGATCCGCATGATGTCGGCGCCGTCCCAGCGGCCGGCCTGCCCGAGAAACATCTTCGGGCCATCGTCGTGGATCGCCGGCTTGAAGTCAAAGACGCGGCGGTCGTCCCCCGTGCGGTAGTCGCGGAGCGTCCAGCCGGTCCAGGCGCGCGCGGATTCCTTCACGTCGTCTTCGGTGTAGTGCCCGATGCCCATCGTGAAGAGCTCCATGAGCTCGCGGGCCCAGTTCTCGTTCGGGTGGCCCTTCCGGTTGGCGTCGTTGTTGAGATAGCGCAGCATCGCGGGGTCGCGTGCCACCCCGTCGAGGAGCCGGGCGAAGTTGCCGGCCGCGTGGCGGCGGAACAGCTGGTTCTGGTTGAACATCGCGATCGCATCGTGCACGTCCGCGAACGCGCTGGTAAAGTGGCCGTGCCAGAAGAGGACCAGCTTCTCCTGCAGCGGCGCGGGGGACGTCGCCATACGGTCGAGCCACCAGGCCGCGAGCGCGACGATCGCGCGGCCGTGCTGGCGGCCCGTCTCCTGGTACAATCCGCGGAGCTCCGGATGCGTCTTGAGGTCGATTCGCTGCCTGGTCGCGCGCAGGGCCTCGAGCGTCGATTCCAACTGCCGCTCCGCGGCGCGGACGTCGTCGAAAACGGCCGGCGCTGCCGGCTCCGCGGGAAACGCGAACAGGGCGTCGACCGTGCGGTCGCAACCGGCGGCCACGGCGCGGTCCACCTCGTCCGGCAGGGGGCCGAAGCCGGCGCGACGGAGGAGATGCGCGGCTTTACGCGCGTCCCATGGATCGGCGGACGAGGGAGCAAACGGGTCGAGGACCCCGGGCATACCGAAACCTCCCCCAGCAGGAAGACTCCCCGCGCCGAGTGGGCCGGCGCGGCTTTCTCCTTAAGCGCGGGAAACGCGGCCTGAGTTCCCTCGAAAATCCGACCGGACCTGCTCGAGCACGGCGGGGGAGGCAAGCAGGTCGATCGCCGACATGACCATGACCTTCGCGTCGTTCAGCATCCCGGCGAGGCCGATCTCGGCCTTCCCGGCCTCGAGCGCCTCCCGCGTGTGCATGCCGACGCCGGGCGGACACGTGGGAAGCGTGTAGCTGACGGTGGGCACGGCCTGGCTCAGGTTGCCGAGATCCGTCGAGGCGCCGACGAAACGCTCCCGCATCTCGAACCCGAGCGCCGCCGCGTTGTCGCGCACGACGGCGGCAAGGGCCGGGACGTAGCGAAACGAATCGAAAAAGACGCCGCGCGAGGTCTCGACACGGGCGCCCGTCGCTTCCGCGGCCGCCCGGGCACACGCCTCCACGCGCTCCGCGAGGTAGCGGACGTACTCGCCGTCTGGGGCGCGTACGCCGAACTTCGCCGCGGCCCGCTCCGGAATGATGTTGACCGCCTGACCGCCGTCGGTAATGATCCCGTGGATACGGGAGTCCGGCTTCAGTTGCTGACGCAGCGCGCCGATGCCGTTGAACGTCAGAATCACCGCGTCCAGGGCATTGACGCCGTTCCACGGCCCGGCCGCCGCGTGGGCAGGTTTTCCGGTAAACGCGATGTCGATACCCTGAACGGCGAGGCAGCCGGTCGCGACCGACTCGTCAGCCCCCGCGTGATACTGCAGGGCGACGTCCAGACCCTCAAACGCGCCGCGCTCGAGCATCAACACTTTGCCGCCGCCGCCTTCCTCCGCCGGCGTGCCGTAGTAGGCGATCGTCCCGGGCAGGTCCGGCAGCACGGTGCGCAGCGCGGCAGCCGCGGCCATCATCCCCGCGGCCATCAAATTATGCCCGCAGGCGTGGCCGAGTCCGGCGAGGGCGTCGTATTCGGCGATCAACCCGACCGTCGGGCCCGGCCCGCGGCCGGCCGCCCGCGCGACGATCGCCGTCTCGATGTCGGCGACCCCGCGCCGCACGGTGTAGCCGTGGCGCTCGAGCGCTTCGCCGACCCATGCCGCCGCCTGGCGCTCCTCGAAGCCGAGTTCCGGGTGGGCATGGATGCGCAGCGCCAGTTCGCGCGCTTCCGCGGCCACCGCGTCCAGCGCCGCGAGGGCCCGCGTCTTCAAGGACGTGGTGTCGGCATCGGCGGGGCGGGGGCTCATCGGGTCGACCTCCTTTTACTTATGGCGGGAGGCGACCGCGGGCCGCCTATCGCCCCGCTCACGCGGGACCGGCGGCGCGGGACGATCGTAACGCAGACGCCGCGCCGCCTCGCGCAACCGGGCGTCCGTTACCTCATAGTAGACCTGCGTCGTCACCGGGCTCTGGTGACCGAGCAGCCGCTGCGCCTCCTCGATGCCGAGCCCGATGTTGGCCATTTGCTGCCCGGCCGTGTGACGCAAATGGTGGAAGGCGATCCCGTCCGGGATCGGCACGCGCGCCCGGGCGGCGTACTGCTTGAAGATCTTCTCCACGCTCGCGTAGTGCAGCCGCGCGCGCCTGCGCTGAAACGGCATCCGGAAGAACAAGGCGGTCGTCGCCACGGTGGGCCGGACCGCGACCCACCGCGCGAGCGCGGCCCGCGCGTCGGCCGTGAGCGGCAGCACCTGCTCCTTGCCCCCCTTGCGCCAGACCACAATCGCGGCGCGGTCGGGATCCGCGAGCGCGATGACCCGCTCGATGTCGAGCCGGATGACCTCGCTGACCCTTAGACCCATGAGCCCCAGTTCGGCCATCGCGCGATCGCGCAGCACCCGCGGCTGGTCGCCTTCGAAGGCGTCGCGGAACCGCGCGACCTGCTCTTCCGTCCACCACCGGTGCACGCGTTTGGTGCGCCGGGGCGGCCGCAGATCAAGGGCGACGGAGAACTGACGCCCCTGGCGCCGGCGGAGCCATTCGTAGAACTGACGCAGCCCCGTGATCCGGCGGGCGCGGGTCGCCGTTGCGAGACCGGCTTCGGTCATGCGGCGGGTAAACCGGAGGAGATCGTCGGGCCGCGCGCCCTCGAGATTGCCCTCCACGTAGGCGGCGAAGTCTCCGACGTCCCTGACGTAGGCGACGCGCGTGTTGACGGAGCGCCCGTTGCCCTCGAGATCGGTCCACCACTCGAGGAGCAGGGGATGCGTCGACGGAACCGGGGACCTGAGCCGCCGGCGTGCTGGCATCTGTCGACCTCCGGATACGCTGCTGCGACTGTTGGCGGGCCGCGGGACTCCCGACGGGATAATGTCCGGCCGCGGAGGGGTTCGCAGCACCGGCGGGCTTCTCCTGTTGCCGGAGGGCTTGGGGGCGCGCCCGGCCAAGAAGAAGGACCGTGCCGCGCCCCGAGGCGCGGCCGGAGCAGGGGGACGACAATGGAACAGCGGGTCGTATGCGCAACGTGCGGCAAACCGTACGCGCCCGGGGCGAAACCGTGGTTTGAGCGGATCGAGGGCGACATCACGAGCGGCCGTACGGACGCGCCGCTGCGCCACGTCCTGTTGTGCCCGGACGACTACGCGAAGCTGCCTCCGCGCTCGCGCATGGCGTGGCACGAGTACACCGGCCGCACGCAGGGACCGACGCGGGAGAGGCGTCCGGGACGTCTCGGCGAGTCCGCGTAGGACCACGCCGGAACGCATGCCACGACGCGGGGCCCGGAAGACTCCGGGCCCCGCGTCGTTTGTCCGGGCGAGACCGCCCGCGCCGAAGCGCTACTTCGCCGCGGCGATCACCGATTCTCTGAGGATCGCCGAGATCCGGTCGATCGTCTCTTCGGGCGTCATGAGCGGCGGGGCGACGCAGATCGTGTCGCCGACCGCGGGATCGGCCGACCCGGCCCGGATTCTCGCGATGAGGCCGCGCGACCGGGCTTCCCGCACGACGCGGCCGCCGAGCCCGAGGGCCGGCTTCTTGGTCTTCTTGTCCTCCACCAATTCGACGGCGCACATGAGCCCGAGCCCCCGCACGTCTCCGACCGGCGCCAGGTCGCGCAGCGTCTCCAATCCGGCCAGCAGCCGGCGTCCGATCACGGCGGCGCGCTCGACCAAGCCCTCGCGCTCCATGATGCCGACGTTCGCGAGCCCCACGGCGCAGCACACCGGATGGCCGGAGTAGGTGGCCGCGTGCATGTACTTCTGGTCGGCCGGCGCTTCAAGGAGCGTGCCGTGCACCCGCTCCGAGAGGATGATGCCGCCGAGCGGGAGGTACGCGCTCGTGACGCCCTTCGCAAACGAAACGATGTCCGGCTCGACGTCCCAATGCCCCAGCGCGAACCAGCGTCCGGTGCGCCCGAAGCCGGTGATCACCTCGTCGGCGATGAACAGCACGTCGTATTTGTTGCAGATCGCGCGGACCCGCTGGAAGTAGCCGGGGGGCGGGGGAATGACGCCGCCGGCGCCCTGCACGGGTTCCGCGATGAACGCCGCCACGGTGTCCGGGCCTTCGCGGACGATCGCCTGTTCGAGCGCATCCGCGGCCTCGGCCGCGACGTCGCCGCCGGTCGGCCAGCGATACGCGTACGGCGCCGGGATCTGGACGAAGTTGGGCACGAGGGGCCCGAACATTTTGTGGAACGCGGCCATCCCGGTCGCGCTCATGGCGGCCATCGTCACGCCGTGATATCCGTGCACGCGCGAGATGATTTTGACCTTATCGGGGTTGCCCCGGACCTTCCAGTAGAAGCGGGCCGTCTTGAACGCGGATTCGTTCGACTCCGCCCCGCCGGTCGTGAAGTAGACGCCCGACGAGCTCGGGTAGGCGAGGTGGACGAGGCGCTCCGCCAGCCGGATGGACGGGATGTTCGCCGCGCCGATGTAGCTCGAGTTGAAGGCGAGCCGGCGCATCTGGTCGGCCGCGGCCTCCGCGAGCTCGGCCCGGCCGTGCCCGATGTTGACGTTCCAGAGGCTCGACAGCCCGTCGATGTACTCGCGGCCGTCCGCGTCCTTAAGCATCGCACCGCGGCCTTCGACGATGAGCACGGCGTTCTGGTGGTCGCTGGGGTGGTGCAGCGGGTGGATCAGGTGACGCTGGTCCTGCGCGATCAGTTCCCTCGTGGTGGCCATACACGCTCCCTCCGACGCGACGACTGCTGCGATACTGTTCTCTGCGGGCCGAGGGGTCCCTGTACCCTCAGCCGCCCGCGACGACGCACCAGTCGCGATCGACGTCGCCGAGCCCCTCGCAGCCGTCGCGTGTGACGACCACGCTGTCCTCGATCTTGATGTGGCCCACGTCCGGGTGGCGGACTTCCGTCTCGATCGACAGGACCATGCCGGGCTCGAGGCGGCGGGGGCCGTCCTCGGCGACGACCGGCGGTTCGTGGCTCACCATCCCGAGTCCGTGGACCAGCAGGCGGCCGTACTCGGCGGCGGGACCGGTCTTGACCGCGTCCGTGCCGGTATGCCAGACTTCACCGCACGTGACGCCCGGCCCCACCGCGGCGCGCACGCGGGTCTGCGCGGCGACGCAGACCTCGAACAACGCGGCGGCTTCCGCAGGCGGCGCGCCGACCGAGCCCATGCGGGCGACGTCGGCGACGTACTCGTCGAGTTCGGCCCCCACGTCGAGGTGCATCGGTCGTCCGCGCCCCCATGGCTCAGACGACGGCGCGCGGAGCAGCCCCGGGCCCACGTTGACGAGCGAGTAGAGAAACCCGGCGCCGCGCTCCCCGACGTGCCGCTGGATCTTCGCCGAGATCTCGCCCGTCGTATCGGAGGCGGTGCTCTCGTAAAAGGCGCGCCGGATGACCTCCGCGGTGAGGCGGTGGACGTCGCGCAGGCGCTCCAACTCGCGCGGCTGCTTGATCGCCCGCAGCTCTCCGAGCAGCGGCGCGGCGTTCACGAACGTCGCCTCGGGCAGCTCGCGGCGAAGGGCGTCGTAGGCGTCGGCGGGGAGGAACGAGGACTCGATCGCGACGGTGGCCGCGCCGTGGCCGCCCGCGCGCAAGGCGCGGGCGGCCACGGCCGCCGCATCCTCCGACATGCTCGGCCCCCGCGGCACCCAATGCCGGTCGGCGATCCAGAACGGCCCGAACGCGTCGATGTAGTGCTGCTCGTCGAGAATCTGGTCGCGCCGGCCCACGTAGAACGCGGAGTGCGGCCGCGCCACCGGTACGGCGACGAACGACAAATACTGACCGCCGCCGAACCGCGACGCGCGCGCGAAAAAGTGCAGGTAATACCCGCCGGTCAGGTACCGGACGTTGTGGCGCGTGCTGGCCAGTACTACGTCGACCTGCTGCTCGCGCGCCAGACGCGCCAGCCGTTCGACGTCGAAGGGCGGTGCGGGGGTCACGCGGCGTCGTTCGCCCGGGAGCGGGGGAGGTCCTGCGGCGGCCGCGGCTAGCGGTCTAGCGGTTGGGAGCGTACCCGGGCGGCCACACGACAAACGCGCCGGTCTGGCCCTTCGACGCGTGGTTGTAGGACGAGCAGTAGAACGTCCACTGACCGCGGCCGGCCGGGACGAAACTGATCTCCGCGCTCTTGCCCGGCTCAACCAGCACGTACTTGACGCCGTCCTTCGTCACACCCTGTTTCGCCTGGCCGGTGACAGTGTAGTCCACCATCGAGAGGTACTGGGACGCAAATGTGTGCGCGTAGTCCGGCTTCGGATCGACGTTGGTCAGCTGCACGACCACACGCCGCCCCGCGTTGAAGGTCAGAACGTTCGGCGTGAACTTGAAGGAATCCATGGACACCTTGACGACCTGGACCGGCTGGGCCGGCGCCGCGGCGCCAAGTCCGAGCAGCAGCGCGAATGCGAGAACTCCCGCGATTGTTGCGCGTCCCATTGTCTCCTCCCGACGGCTTGAATCTTCGCCGCTTCACCCGCACGCGACCAGTGTAGTGAACGCCACGGCACTACGATACGTATCTTACGTAAACAGGCGGTCACGTTGTACCAGGATACCCGACCTCGAACATACGATCCATATGCACATTCCCAGACATAACTCCCGTATTTCGATGTTTAAGGCCGAAGAGCCGGGGGAATGCACTGAAATTAGGGGCTCATTGGGTATTGGGCCGCGCCGGGAAACGTATGCCGAGAAACGGTAGGGCGGAGAAGACGACGCGGTCACAACCGGACAATCCACGACTGGGGGGAGTGCACGTGGAGCGTAAGCGGCAGTCCACGGACGTGCTGCAGACCGCCAGGGTTGCGCCCGAGCGCCTCGAAGGCGCCCGGGCCACCGGGGCGATGGACGCCAACATCATCATCGGCAACGCGCCCGACCCGGTATTCGTCTCCGACCTCGAAGGCCGTATTCTCCAGACGAACGACGCGGTATCGCAGCTCCTCGGGTTCCGCCGCGACGAGGTGATCGAGCAGTCCCTGTCGCGGTTTATTTCCCCCGAGGAAACCCGCGAGTTCCTCGCCGCGCTCCGCGAGGTCGTCGAGCGCGGCGTGACCCGGAACGTCCGCCTCAACCCGAAGAGCGCCACGGGGGAGATCATTCCGACGGCGCTCAACGCCTCGGCCCTGCGCGACTCGAACGGCAAGGCGATCGGCGCGATCGGCATCCTCCGGGACATGCGCGAGATCGGCAAAGCCCGCGCCTACGCGGAGGCCCTGATCAAGAACGCCCCGGACCCCGTGTTCGTCTCCGACCTCGAAGGCAAGATCATCGAATCGAACGACGCGGTCTCGCAGCTCCTCGGCTTCCGCCGCGACGAAGTGATCGAGCAGTCGCTCTCCCGGTTCATCTCGCCCGAGGAGACCCGCGAGTTCCTCGCCGCGCTCCGCGAGATCGACGAGCGCGGCGTGATCCGGAACGGCCGCCTCAACCCGCGGTCCGCGACCGGCGAGGTCATTGCGACGACGCTCAACGCCTCGGCCCTGCGCGACTCGG
>DATGFS010000017.1 GCA_035308905.1 bacterium
AGTTGACGCCCCGGACAACGTGACAGTTGCTGCAGTTTCTCTAGCCATCAACGCGTCTGGGGGAGTCTCGGTCAAGACGGTGGCGCTTTTGACCCCCGAAGAGATCGACCAAGCTGCGAAGAAGACGGTCAACTATCGCGCACCGGGCTCCTAGCAATACCGACAAGAGTGCCGCGAATTGAGGGGCATCCGGAGCAACGTCGGATGCCCTTTCCCTTTACCGCCATCCGATCCTGGGAGGCCGGGCCGATCGAGCATTGGTTTGACCGGACGACGAAATTCCTCGCCTCCGGCGCCGTCCCAAGGCGCAGCCTGCTGGAACGCGCCGTCCTCGCGGGCGCATCCACGCTCGCCGCGAAGACGACCGCCTTCGCCGCGTCAAACGGCGAAGTCGCCCAGCGGATCCCGCCGATCCTACCGGTGCCGCGCACCGTCGCCCCGTGCACGCTGCAGTACACGGCCGCGGGTACGACGACGACCACGTTCTCCGCGCAATCGGCCTATCAAGGCAAGCCTCTCGTGCTGCACGGCGTGCAAACTACTACCGGCCACCACGATCGCTCCGTAAGCCTGCACATCGAGGTCACGCACGGCGGCGCGCTTCTGTTCGAGTTGGTGCACAGCGCGCTGCAGGGCCGCGGCCCCGATCACCGCCGTGTCCTGGCGTCGCGCGGCGCCGTCACCTACGGCGCCGCCGTCCGCGGCGTAAGGCGCGTCCAGTACCTCGCAAGCGGCGGCACCGTGACGGGATTCATGGATGGGCGCGGCTTTGTGACCAATGTGCGCACGCCGGCCGCCCTTCGGTTTGCGGACAGACGCCCGGCTCCCGCGGCCGGCGTCGACCCGGGCCTGGCGGCGGCCGTGCGCGCGCTCTTCGCGAATGCGAGCAGCGAGATCCGAACCTGCCGGACAGTACGCGGGGACGCGCCGACCGGGCCGGCGCGCCGCGCGGAATTTCCGGCGCCGAACGACGGAACGAGCCGGCGGACGCTTCTGGCGCAGAGCGTGTCCGCGCTCGCTGCGCCCGTGTTGGTGGCGCAGGGTGCGGGCGTCTCCGGGCCGTGCCAAGACTGCATCAACAACTGCGACAAGAGATTTGGCGGCTGCGGCAGCGCGTCGGCCGGCGCCTGTCTCGCGACGCTTGGGATCGGCTGCGTCGTCGGCGTCGTCGCATGCGGATCCGACTGGATCGACTGCAACAACAACTGCAACCAGACCGGCGGGCCGTGCTGCAAACAGCAGTGCCCGCCCACCAACAATATCTGCTGCGCGGCCGAAGACACCTGCTGCTACGATACCTGTTGCGACCCGAGTACGCCGCTCTGCATCAACGCGGAAAACCTCACGGGCGGCACAGGCTACTGCTGTCCATCGGGTCAGATCGGATGCCCCGGCGTGGCGCCGCCCGCGGGCCAAGGCGGTATGAGCGTCCTCGTCAACACCTGCTGCCCGTCCGGTTCGACGTGCTGTAACGGGTCCTGCTGCGCCCCGGACCAGCATTGCGCCGATTCGCTGTGGGGCATCTGTTGTCCGACCGGGCAGCAGTGGTGCGCCACCGGCTTCACCGTCAGCACGACGAATGTCCTCACCGGCGTCACGAGCGTCGTGAATGCCATGGCGTGCTGCAACGGGACCTGCCTCAAGGACCCGGCGGGGAACCTGGTGTGCTGCCAGTCGGGGCAGGTCTGCGGCAGCACGTGCTGTTTGTCCGGCTGGCACTGTATGAGGACGAACAGCGGCGCCAGCGTTTGCTGCGACCACGGCCTGTGCGGCGGCGAATTGTGCTGCGGGGTCAACGACGTCTGCGCGAAGGTCGTCGATCCGAAGAACGGGATCACGAGCTACCGGTGCCAGCCGCCCGGCGTCAAGTGCGGGAACACCTACTGCGGGGTCGCAAACCCGGTGTGCTGCAACGGCGTCTGCTGCGCGTCGAATCAGACGTGCGTGAACGGGCGGTGCACGGGTCCGGCGTGCCCGCCGGGCCAGGTCCCTTGTCAGTACACGCCCAATCAGTGCTGTCCGCCGAAGTTCGTGTGCTGCGCCGGCGGCCCGACCGGCCACTCGTGCTGCAACCCGGCCACCCAGGTCTGCTGCGGCGGTCGCGGATGCCTGCCGTTGGGGACCCAATGCATCCAGTAACCGCGGGAGTGCTTCTCGCGCGGCTCGTGCTGGCGGCCGTCTTTTTGGTCGCGGGCACGGCGAAGCTCGCCGACCGCGCCGGATCGAGGCAGGCGATGCTCGACTTCGGCGTCCCGTCCGGGCTGGCGGCGCCGCTCGGCACGCTGGTGCCGGTCGCCGAGCTCATCACCGCGCTTGCGCTGCTGCCGGTGGGAACGGCGCGATGGGGCGCGCTCGGGGCGCTCGTGCTCCTGGTGCTCTTCACGGCGGCAATTGCCCTTGCGCTCGCGCGCGGCACCGCGCCCGCGTGCCGCTGTTTCGGGCAGCTCTCGGCGGCGCCGGTGGGACCCGGGACGCTCGTCCGGAACGGCATCCTGCTCGCCGCGGCGGCCTTCCTCACGGTGGGCGGCTGGAACGACCCCGGACCGAGCGTCGTCACGTTGGCCGGCTCGCTGATGACCCCCGGACGGTTGGCCGCGGCCGGGACCGCGGGTGCCCTCCTCTGCGGCGGGGCGCTCGTGGTCCTCATGCTGGAGATGCTGCGTCAGCAGGGGCGCATCTTGCTGCGATTGGAAGCCGTCGAGCAGTTGGTGGCGGCAGGGCAGATGGGACCCTTTGCGCCCGCGGCCGCCGCGCCGGCCACAGCACCTGCCGGATTGCCGGTGGGTGCCCCGGCGCCGCCGTTCAGTCTTAAGGACCTGGCCGGCGCCTCCAAAGATTTGCCCGGCCTTCTCGCCTTGGGACGCCCGATCGTGATGATGTTCGTGCATCCCCGGTGCGGTCCGTGCGAGGCGCTGATGCCGCAGATCGCGGAGTGGCAGCGCGCGGCGGACGGCGTCTTGACGATGCCGCTCATCAGCGAGGGCAGCCTCCGAGAGAATCGGGCCATGGCGGAGAAGCACGGCGCGTCGAGCGTCCTGCGGCAGCGCCGGTCCGAGGTCGGGACCGCGTATCGGGCTTTTGGAACGCCGTCGGCGGTCCTCGTCCAAGCCGACGGGACGATCGCGAGTCCGGTGATGAGCGGAGCCGAGGCGATTCGCGGCCTGGTCGACAGCGCGCTGGCCGCCCCGTCGCTCCCGTGGGAGGCGCGCCTCGCGGCCTGGGGATCGTCGAACGGCCACACCGCCCCCGCCGCGGCGGCTCCACCTCCGGCGCCGGGTCTCCGGCCGGGTGATGAGGCGCCGGCGTTTGCGCTGCCCGCTCTCGACGGTACACGGGTCCGCCTCGAGGACAGCCAGGGTGTCGAGCGGCTCCTCGTCTCCTGGAACCCGTCGTGCGGGTTCTGCCGGCAACTGCTCGAGCCGCTCAAGGCATGGGAAGCGAAGGTCCCGCTTTCGACTCTGAGGATGCTCGTCATTGCGCGAGGCGACACCGGCGAAATGGCGGCGGCCGGGTTCCGGTCGACGGTGGTGATGGATCACGACGGCAGCGTGAGCCGGGCGTTCGGCATGACCGGGACGCCCATGGCCGTGCTCGTCGACGCGCGCGGCCGCGTCGCTTCCGAGGTCGCCGTCGGGGCCGACGCCATTCTTCAAATCGTCCAACACCGATAAGCCGGCTCGTCTGACCGATCGCACCGCCATCGAGGGCGGCGCGGCTTCGGCCCTTCCGTGTTGCGCGGAAGGGTTTCTTGTTTCGTGATGGTCTATGGCCCGACGATTTCCGGCAAGAGATATACGAGGGCCGACATGGACTACAACACGGCGGTCAATCGAGACGGACCGGTGAACCCGCCGGCCGGCGGCAGCGCCCATGGATTCGGAACCGGTGCGGCGGCCGGTGCGGCGGCAACGCTTGTGCTGTTCGCATTCCGATTCGCAACGGGATCGCCGACGCCCGTCGAGGCGCTCGCCGAGCGGCTGGTCCGGCTGCTTCCGTATCCGGTGTTCGCATTCATCCTTGCGGCGCTTCAACATTTTGCGAAGCCGCTCGGCTTCGTGATCGCCGTTGCGACGAGCCTCATCGGATTCGGTGTCGGCGGCATGCTGTACGTGCGGGCCGTTGGGGAGACCCGGTGGCCGCGTCCGTTCCTCGGACTGGCGGCCGCGGCGGTGACCTGGGTCTCGCTTACCTATATTGTCCTGCCGATCATCGAGGGACAGGTTCTGGGAGTGCCCCTGACGACGGTTATCTCGGCCCCGGCGCTGCCCATGGCCATCGGCAGCCTGGTGTACGGATTCTTCCTGGCAACCCTGAACCGGCCCAAACCGGTTGGGATCAGAACGGACCGCCGGATCTCCGGTCTCGAAACCGCAGCATTGCGGGCCATGAGCCGGCGCGATCTCTTCCGCCGCTCCGCGTTGATCCTGCTCGTGGCCGCCGCCGCCTCTCGTCTCGGCCTCCGGTCAGAGGTGGTGGGAGCGCGGGTGGCGGCCGTTGCCTCCGGGGCGGCTGCCGTGGCCTCCGCGGTGCTCCGCCTGATCAAAGGGATGCCGCCTGAGGTCACCCCGAACGGCCGGTTCTATCAGGTTTCAAAAAACTATCCCTTCGATCCGACGGTGGACGTCGCCAAGTGGTCGCTTCAGGTCAAAGGTCTTGTCGCCAAGCCCCTCACACTCCCCTACGCCGAGTTTGTCCGGTCGGCGCCTTCTGTCGAGCGCTACCAGACGCTCGAATGCATCAGCAACGAAGTGGGGGGCGATCTGATCGGCAACGCCAGATGGAAGGGCATACGTGTTCGCGACATCCTCGCCCTGACGGAAATCCGGCCGGGGTCGACCGCGATCGTCTGGCACAGCGCGGACGGCTACTTCGAGTCGGTTCCCCTGGCGGTCGCGCTGGATCCAGAGTCGCTCCTTGCCTACGAGATGAACGGCGCACCGCTCCCGCAGCAGCACGGGGCGCCGGTGCGGGTGCTCCTTCCGAATCGGTATGGGACGAAACAGCCCAAGTGGCTCACCGGGATTGAAGCCGCGAATTCCGAGGTGACCGGGTACTGGGAGCATTGGCAGCACCAGCGCTTTGGCACGCAGGCCATCGTCAAGACGAGCAGCGCGTTCAGCGTCGAGGTGACAGACGGGGGCGTGGTCCGGTTCGGCGGGTGGGCGTTTGCCGGCAGCCGCGGTATTGCTCGGGTGGAGCTCAGCGCCGACCGCGGTGAGACGTGGTTCCAGGCGGCCGTCAAGGACGGGCTCGCCGCGAACACCTGGCAGTTCTGGTCGGCGGAATGGACGCCGCCGGCGCCCGGCGAGTATGCGTTGCAGGTTCGGGCCGTGGACGGTAGCGGGATGATGCAGCGTGGAAGCCTGCGGCGATTGCCGGACGGAGCGGAAGGATATCATGAGATCCGGCTCCACGTTGGCGGGTAACGCGCGCACGGAAAAGCTCTGACGTTCCGGCGGCGGAATCGTCGGAAAACACCGGGGCCGACCGGCGGCGCCGCCGGCCGGCCCCGGCTGTCGTGGGCTGACCTTAAGCCGCGATGGGCTCGAGCGGGGCTGCGGCCGGCTCGGCTTCAACCTGGACCGACACCATATACACGGGGCGCGTGTGGCCGTCCGCGCCGCCGCGGTGCCTGAGGCAGTAGGCGGCGACGACTTCTCCACCGTTGTGGGGGGCGATTTCCGTCTCTGCTCCGCACTCGGGACACCGAACGCGCGACATGTCGATTACCCCCTTTCGGGCAAGAGCCTCGGATCCGCGCGCCGGGATGTTCCCAGGTCGCTCACTCGGCGTCGCTGCCCGTTGGTGTGATGATACCCGCCACCCTTCAAAATCTCGCAAAGAACCTATGGGAAGATTGTGAAGACGGCGCGGCGGCAGGGCGGGAGGTCTTGAGGCGTCTGTTACATTACTAGACCCTAGGCGATTTCAGCAAAGGGGAGTGTCTCTGGTGGAGACCGTTGCGCTCACCCATCGCGCGGGAGTCTCAACGATCACCCTGAATCGTCCTCCGTTGAATCTCATCACGTCCCAGATGCTGCGCGAGCTCGAAGAGGCCTTCCACCAGGTGGCCGCGAGGGCTGAGACGCGCGCCGTCATCCTGACGGGAGCGGGGTCGCGGGCCTTCTGCGCCGGAGCCGACCTCCGCGACGAAGCGGAGCACACGGCCGAGGCCGGCCGGAAGTTCCGCGAGGCGGGCCGGCACATCGTCGACCGCATCGAGACGTTCCCAAAACCCGTCGTCGCCGCCGTCCGGGGCTGGTGCATCGGCGGCGGGACCGGCCTCGCCTGGGCCTGCGACATCCGCGTCGCCGCGGCCGGGGCGACCTTCCGCGCCGGCGACGTGTACTTGGGGATGATCCCGACCTGGAGCCTCGGGATGGTCAGGCTCGTGCATTACATCGGCCGCAACCGGTCCTTGGACGTCCTGCTGCTCGGAGAGGATCTGCCTGGACAGCGGGCCTTCGAGCTCGGGCTCGTGAGCCGCGTCGTTCCCGACGATGCGCTCGACGCCGAAGCCGGCCGAATCGCCGACCGCCTGTCGTCCGGCGCGCCGCTCGCAATGCAGGCGATCAAGGAGGGTGTCCACGCGCAGGCCCACGACGGCCTGAGCGAAGCCGCGGCGCTGGAAGAACGCTGGTCGCAGCGTATCCTCGGCTCTCACGACGCGCACGAGGGTATCGCGGCGTTCAAAGAAAAGCGAACGCCGGCATTCCAAGGACGGTAGGCGGCGGCGGGGATCTCGCCGTCTTGAGGCGCGACGGATGACCGGGGGTCACTCACGGGCGACGGTGCGGGACATTCTGCACCCCGCATCGGTCGCCGTGTTCGGCGCGTCCGAGAACGTGGCGAAGTTCGGCGGGCGAATCATGCACTATCTGGTCAAGCACGGCTTCGGCGGACGGATCGTGCCGATCAATCCGGGCCGGGCAGCGGTGCTGGACCGCCCGTGCTACGCGCGCATCGGGGAGGCGCCGGGGCCCGTCGACGTGGCGATCCTGGCGGTCCCTCCGGAGGCGGTCGTTCCCGCGGTCGCCGAGTGCGCGGACGCCGGCGTCCGCTGCTGTGTCGTCATGACGACCGGCTTTGCCGAGGCCGGCGCCGACGGCGCCGCGCGCCAGGACGCGCTCGTCGAGATCGTGCGCCGGTCGGGCCTGCGCCTCGTCGGCCCCAACTGCATGGGGCTGATCAATCCGCATCACCACCTGGCCCTCACGTCGTCCCTGGTGCTGGACGTGGAATCGCTGCTGCGGGGCCGGGTCGGTCTCATCAGCCAAAGCGGCGCCCTGATGGTGTCGATGTACAATCGCGCGCACGACGCGGGCATCGGGTTCAGCGCCTGCGTGTCGCTCGGCAATCAAGCGGACGTCGAGATCTGCGACGTCCTCGAGTATATGCTGGACGACCCGGGGACGAACGCAATCTGTCTCTATGTGGAAGGCTTCCGCGACGTGCGGCGATTCCTGGCCCTGGCGGAGGACGCCCGCGTGCGGGAGAAGCCCCTCGTGGTGATGAAGGCCGGCCGCACCGACGTCGGAGTGCGGGCCGCCCGCTCGCACACCGCGAGCCTCGCCGGCTCATACGCCGTTTTCGAGGCGGCGTGCCGGGAGCGCGGCGTTCTGCTGACCGATGATCCCGACGGCATGATCCTGGCGGCGGACGTGCTCGGGCGGTGGCCCGCGAGAGGAGAGGATCGCCTCGCGGTGCTGTCACCGTCCGGCGGGGGCGCCGCGATCGCCGTCGACCGCGTGACCGAGGCAGGTATTCGCCTGGCCGCGCTCCAGCCCGGCACGAAGCAGGGGCTGCTCGAGATTCTCCTTCCGCCGCAGGCCGACAACCCGATCGACCTGGGCGGGCGCCGCGACGGGGATCCGATCGCGACGGCAGAGCGGGCGATGTCGCTCCTCGCGGGCGACGCCGGGGTGGGCGCCGTGCTGGTGGCCCTGACGACGGTGCCGTTCTACGAGGACACGACGCGGGCGCTCGCGTCGGCGGGGTTGCGGAGCGGGAAGCCGGTTCTCTTTGCGGTGACGCCCGGGTCGGCGGCCGACGGCCCGCGCCGCATCCTTCGCGAGCTCGGCTGCCGGTATTACGACCGCCTGGACGATGCGCTTCGGGTCGCGAAACTGTGGACCGCGTACCGCCGAGCGCCGCCAAGTTTCCCGTCCGCGGCCGTCCGTCCCACGCTCGCCGCGGGCGCGCGCGAGATGCTGCGGCGGCTCCCGGCAGGGACGCTCACGGCACCGGAGGTCCGAGCGGTCCTCGAAGCCTACGGCATTCCAGTCGCGAGGGAGAGAGTGGCGGCAGGGGTCGAGGAGGCGGTCGCTGCCGCCGAGTCGCTCGGGTATCCCGTCGCGCTCAAGGCTCTCTGCCGGGGCCTCGTTCACAAGAGCGATGCCGGCGCCGTCCACCTTGGATTGGCCGATGCCGGCGCCGTCGCCCGGGCGTGGGATGCGATCGCGGCCGCGGTGCGCCGGCTGTCCGGCGTGGAACTCGAAGGCTGCGTGGTACAGGAGATGGCGGCCGGCGAGGCGGAGGTGATCGTCGGCGCCAAGCGCGACGAGCAGTTCGGGCCCGTCCTGCTCGTGGGATGGGGCGGGCTGCTGGTCGAAGTCCTGCGCGACGTCCAGGTGGCCCCGGCGCCGATCACTCCGCAGCGCGCCGTAGTGTTGTTGCAGGGCCTGCGGCTATGGCCGGTGCTGTCCGGCGTACGGGGACGGCCGCCGCTGGATGTGGAGCGTCTCGCGGAGATCGCCAGCCGCGTGAGCTGGCTGGCCGCGGATCTGGGCGACCGGCTGATCGAGTTGGATGTGAATCCGATCGTCGTCCGCGCGGCGGGGAAGGGCGCGGTCGCCGTGGACTCGCGCGCGACCCTCGGCCCGCTCCCGGCCGGGGCGGGCGGTTGACCGGCAGCAACGCAGAACGGAGGAACGCCATGAGCGAGAGGGACCGCGCGGGTCAGGGACACGAGACGCGGGCTACCGTCGGTGTGGCCGCGGCGCAGCGCGCGCAGTCCGCCGCGAAGCGCATGACCGGCGGCCAGGCTCTCGTGGAGAGCCTCAAAATTCAAGGCGTTGATGTGCTCTTCGGGCTTCCGGGGGTGCAGCTGGACGGCGCCTTCGATGCGCTGTGGGAGGCGCGCGACGCGATTCGCGTCTACCACACACGGCACGAGCAGGCGGCCTCCTACATGGCCGACGGCTACGCGCGCACGACCGGACGGGTGGGGACGTGTCTTGTGGTTCCGGGCCCCGGGATCTTGAACGCGGCGTCCGGCCTCTCGACGGCGTACGCCTGCTCCGCACCGGTGCTCTGCATCGCGGGACAGATTCCGTTTAGCTACATCGGACGCGGCTCCGGGATGCTGCATGAGATCCCGGACCAATTGGGCGCCGCGCGGTCCTTCACGAAATGGGCCGGCCTGGCGGCGCGCCCGGAAGACGTCCCGGGCGTGGTGCATGAGGCGTTCCGGCAGCTGCGCAGCGGCCACGTGCGCCCCGTGTCTGTCGAGGTTCCACAAGACACGCTCCAGAACTCGGGCGAGGTGGTGCTCCCCGCCCGCGTGGAGCCCGAGCGAGAAGGCGGCGATCCCGACGCGATCGAGGCGGCGGCCGAACGGCTGGGCCGCGCCGAACGGCCGGTCATCTTCACCGGCGGCGGCGTGCTGCGCTCCGGCGCGTGGACGGCTCTCGAGCGGCTGGCCGAGATGCTCGAGGCGCCGGTGATCATGTCGAGCAGCGGCCGCGGCGCGATCTCGGACCGGCACTACCTCGCGCAGACCATGGTCGCCGGACCGGAGCTGCTGCCGCCGGCCGATGTCGTGCTCGTGGTGGGTACTCGGTTCCTGCAGCCGGCGCAGTCCAAGTGGAGGCCGCGGGCCGACCAGACGGTAATTCAGGTCGACGTCGACCGGGACGAGATCGGGCGGAACTGCCCGGTGACCGCCGGGATCGTGGGCGACGCGGACCTGGTGCTGCAGGACCTGCTGTCGCGAATCCCTCGGCACAACCGCGGGCGCGCCTCCCGCCGGGAAGAGTGCGAGGCGGTCAGGCGCAAGGTCGAAGAAGCGCTCGGCGCGCTGGAGCCGCAGCGATCGTACGCGCACGCGATCCGCGACGCGCTGCCCGAGGACGGGATCGTGGTCAGCGGCGTCACGCAGCTTGGGTATTGGATTCAGTTTGGAACGTTTCCCATCTACCGGCCGAGGACGCTCATTACCCCGGGCTACCAGGGCACCCTCGGGTACGAATACGGCACGGCCCTCGGCGCGCAGGTGGGCGCTCCGGCGCAGCGGGTCGTCGCGATCTGCGGCGACGGGGGCTTCATGTACCAGGTTCAGGAGCTGGCCACCGCGATGCTGCACCGCATCAATGCGATCGCGATCGTGTTCAACGACGGCGCGTTCGGCAACGTGCGGCGCATGCAGGAGCAGCTCTACGGGGGCCATCTGATCGCGTCAGACTTGTATAATCCGGATTTCATGAAGCTCGCGGACGCGTTCGGAGTCAGAGGTCTGCGGGCGGACGGCCCGGACGGGCTCCGGACCCAGCTGGCTGCGGCGTTGCGCGACGATGCGCCGGCCCTGATCGAGGTCCCGGTCGGGCCGATGCCGTTCCCGTGGCCGGTGATTCGGCCGGGGATCGAGCGGTAGGGCTCAGTTCCGCGCCAGCGCCTCCCGGAAGAGCGCGAGGACCTTCGGCCAGGAGTCCGCGGCCGCCGCGGCGTTGTCCCTCGGATTGCCGCCGAACGCCAACGACCGCCCGGCGAGCGGGTGCAGTGACGCCGCGACCGTCGCCGGCAGGCCGGGCTGGCCGATGAGATGGCCGGCCCCCGGATACGACAGGTGCGAGTACGGGAACCGGTGCTGATGCCGCGCGAGCCGCTTCATGGCGATGTCTGCGAGCACAGGTGACGGCCACATCTGATCGTCCTGTCCCGAGATCAACAATACGGGTCCGTTGATTCGCTCCACCGGGATCTCGGCGGCTTCGGCCGCGGCCCGGTCCTCGAGCGCCCGCAGGAAGAACGGCGTGAGGGCGAGCGGCTCCGGCGCCGGCGCCGGCTCTTCCATCCGGTCCGCATCCCGCGAGGCGATGAACGGCTGGGCCGCCTTGCCCTTGTAGATCCACGCCGGTCTCCGCCTCGCTTCGCGCAGGCCGCCGCCCGAGATGCCGGCATGGGCGACACCGCTGGGAACGTACCCCACCACCGCGCTGAAGTCGGAAAACGTCGAGCCGAGCAGCAGCGCGAGCTCTCCGCCGCGCGAGGCGCCCATGACCCCGAGTGGCCGCCCGGCCACGGCTTCGTGGCGGCGCAGCCACCGGATCGCCGTTTCAAAATATTCGAGCGGAATCTCCGCGAGCGACTCGGGAAGATGCCCCGCCCGGAAATAGGCGAGCGCGAGCCCGGCGAAGCCGTGCGACGCCAGCAGGGCCGCGGGGCCTTCGGGCACGCCGCCGCCGGATCCGGGCACGACCACCACGGCCGGGCGCGGCGCGGCACCGGCAGGCCGGAAGAAGGTGGCGACGAGGCCGTTGTCGCGCACTTCCGTTCGGGAGACGCCGGGCCCGGCGAACAAGCGGCTGACGCGTGCAGAACCGGCCCGCTCACCGCCCGACTCCGCGATGAACTCGGTCTCGAGCGGGGACGCGTTCGTCCATCCCCCACCGGGCTCGCCGTCCGCCAACCGCATGGACCAGAGGAGCCCTCGGGCGTCCGCGGCGTCGTACGTTCCGGCGAGCGGACGCCTGTTCGCGACCTCGACGTCTCCGCGGTCATCGGCCTCGAACGCCGCGTGGGATTCCCATCGGCGCCCCAGGCCGTCGCGCATCCGCGCGCGCACGACGACGGATTGGCCCGGGCGGCCGCCGGACACAACAATGCCCAGCGGATCGTCCACCAGCGGCTGGGACGGCGTCACGGTCACGCGAACGCTGGTTGCTTCGGTCACGCCTTCGAGTGTATCAACCGGTCGGGGCGCCGCGCGGCCCCCGCAAAGGTCACCCGATCTTGTCTGGTGAAAGATGGTCGAGGCCCGCTCGTTGACTCGCCGCACGGTGCGCGCGCCGGGGAGACTGGATGAGCACGCGGATCCGTTGGAGCAGCCGCCGTGCCGCCGCGGTGCCGTATGTGTAGGCGCGGCGCGGCCGCGATCCTGAGGCAGCTCTAATGCCGGTCCGGCGGCGCTGCTGGTGGGCGGCCGGCGATCCGCTGCTGATCGCCTATCACGATGCCGAGTGGGGCAGGCCCGTCCACGACGACCGCGCGCTGTTTGAGCTCTTGATCTTGGAAGGGGCGCAGGCCGGCCTGAGCTGGATGACGATTCTCCGCAAGCGCCCGCAGTACCGCGCCGCGTTCGCGCAGTTCGATCCGGAGGCGGTCGCCCGCTTCGACGCCGGGCGGCGCCGGCGGCTTCTGCGCGATCCCGGGCTGGTGCGAAACAGGTTGAAGATCGACGCCGCGGTGACGAACGCGCGGGCCGTGCTCGCGGTGCGAGAGGAGTGCGGAAGCTTCGACGCCTACGTGTGGCGGTTCGTCGACGGCGCGCCCATCCGCCGGATCCGCCGCAGCCCGCGGGACGTTCCGGCCGAAACGCCGGAGTCGCGCGCGATGAGCAAAGACCTGCGGGGGCGGGGCTTCGCCTTCGTGGGCCCCACCATCTGTTACGCGTTCATGCAGGCGGCCGGACTCGTGGACGATCATCTCGTGACGTGCTTCCGACACTCCGCCGGTCGCCGGGCAGCGGCACACCCTTGAGCGAAGTCTGCGCCGCCTCCATCGACGGGAAGACCGGAATCATCTGGAAGAAGTTCAGCGTCTCGATGACGTGCTGAACCCGGTCCCGGGGATTGACCAGCACCATGAGACGGTCGTTCTCGCGGCACACCCGGCGGTGAACGAGGAACTCGCGAAACCCTGTGCTGTCGATGAAGGTGACGTCGGTGAGGTCCACGATCACGTGGTGGCCGAGCGCGACCGCTTCGTCCAGCGCGCCTCGAAGAATCGGCACCGTCGAGAGGTCGATCTCGCCGTGCGGGTGGACGACGTTGGCAAAGGACGCTTCATTCACCTGGCAGGTCAAGAGCGGATGTTCCATCTGAGCCACGCCCCCAGCGCAGACGTTGGCGGCGCCCGGGACCGCCTCAAAACTCCTGCGCGACTGAAATTTACCCGCCTCCGCTCCGGCGGAAACGCGGCGAAGCGAGGCGGTTGAGATGGAGACGGGCGGCCCCGATGCGCCTCAGGCCGCCGCGGCGGCGGAGCGGCTGGCGCTGTTGGATTGGAAGCGGAGGGTGTCGGCGCTGTACCAGGCGGTCCGGACGTCCCCGGAGCCGCCGGCGGCCTGGACCTCGTGGCGCGCGGCGAGAGACGACCTGTTCCGGAATCATCCGCAATCCCCGGTGCCCGTGCCCGACCGCGGGCGTCTCGCCGTCGCCTACTATCCCTACGATCCCGCCGCGCGGGCCCTCGCGGAGGTGGCCGCCGTTGCGCCGGTCTCGCGCGACGTCACCGCGAGCGACGGGGGGACCTACCAATTCACGCGGTTCGCCGACGCCCGGTTCACGCTGTTCGGCCACTCGGTGACGCTCGGCCTGTACTGGCTGGAGGGGTACGGCGGCGGGCTGTTCCTTCCGTTTCGCGACGCGACGAACGGCGCCGGGACCTACGGCGGCGGCCGCTACCTGCTCGACACGGTCAAAGGGGCGGACCTGGGCGTCCGGGAGGGACGCCTCGTCCTGGACTTCAATTTTGCTTATAATCCATCGTGCGCGTACGATTCCCGCTGGAGTTGCCCGCTCGCGCCCCCGGAGAACCGGTTGACGATCGCGGTGCAGGCCGGCGAGCGCGCTCCGGGAGCACCTGTCGAGGAGGCGACCGATGTCTGACACAAGCCGCGCGGCGGCGGTACTGGACGTCATCCGGGGCCGGCGCAGCGTGCCCAAACTGAAGCCCGATCCCGTGCCCCACGATCTGGTGGCGCGTCTCTTGGACGCCGCGGTCTGGGCGCCCAATCACCGCGTGACCGAGCCGTGGCAGTTCTTCGTGCTCGAAGGCGAGTCCAAGCGGCGCTTCGCCGAGATCCGGCGCGACGCGCGGCGCAAGGCCATGCCGAACCCCGACGCCCCGGAAGTGCAGGCGGCGCTCGACAAAGTGTACCGCGACACGGTGGAGACGCCGTTGATCATCGCCGTGACCTCGCACCTGCCGGACGATCCCGAGGCGCGGGAGGAAGACATCTGGGCCACGTACGGCGCGGCGTACGCGTTCATGCTCGGCGCCTGGGCCGAGGGGCTGGGAACCTATTTCCGGACGGGCGCGATTCGGGACGATCCGGCGCTGCGGCGCCTGCTCGGGCTGCCGGACAACCGCCGAGTCATCGGCCTCGTCTACGCGGGCTATCCCGTGGACGTCCCGGCGCGCCGCCGCACGCCGGCCGCGGAGAAGACGGTCTGGCTCCGCTAGGCTAGCGGCCGCCCTCCACGTAGGGGAGTACGTCGTCGATCACGCGGCGCAGCTGGCCCATCTGGTCCCAGCCGGTGCAGCGCAGCCCGATCGTGTTGATGCCCATCCGCGCGTACACGTTGAGATGCTCGATACACTGCTTCGGCGAGCCGGCCGCCGTCCAGCTCTCCACCCGGTCCGGCTTGAAGTCCACCGTGTAATAGGCGTCGAGAAACTTCTTCGACTCGTCGAGCGCCGCGCGGCGGTCCTCGTTGACGTTGATGTTGTGGTAGACGCTCGTTTCCAGCTCGTCGGGGTTCCGGCCGAGCTCGCGCGCCTTCTGGCGGATGTCGTTGAGCCGCCACTCCACATCTTCCGGATCGGACAGCGACGTCTGCCAGCCGTCGGCGTGCCGGGCGACCCGAAGGTGCGTGCGCTCGATGCGGTCGCGCGGCCCCGTGGCGTTGTTGGCGATCCAGATCGGCGGCCGGGGCTTGGCCGCGGGCTTCGGCTCGATCGTAATGCCCTGCAGGCGGTAGTGCTTGCCTTCGAAGGTGACCTCGTCTTCAGTCCACAGCTTTTTCAAGATTGTGATCCACTCGACCATGCGCTCGACGCGGGCTTTGCCGTCGACGCCGTAGTGCGCGGCTTCCACCGCGCCGCCCGCCTGGGGCACGATGCCGGTGCAGGCCATGAGGAGCGTGCGGCCGCCCGCCAGCAGATCCAGGCTCGCCCACTGGTACGCGAGCAGGACCGGATCCCGCAGCGGGAAGCTGGCCATGCAGGCCGGCGCGAGGCGAACGCGCTTCGTGCGTGCGGCGATGCCGGCCAAGAGCGTGATCGACTCCATCCGCGGCTTGCCCAGCAGGCTGTCGCCGACCCACACGTCGCTGTACCGTCCCGATCGCTCGGCGGTCTCGGCCATCTGCAGCATTTGCTCGGGGGTGGTGACGCCGTAGAGCACGCCGCGGTTCGGCAGCGTCAGCGCGAACTTCATCGGTCCGCTCACCTCATTCTGTTGACTGTTCGTGCAGGGTTATCGTTGGCCGGACGATGATTTTGGGAGGGGGGTTCGATTACCCTTTTGTCACGCCGTCCAGGGAGGTCGAGGAGTGAAGATTGGCTTGAGCCTGCCGAATCGTGGCGTACTGTTCGGAGCCATTTCCGTGGACGAGATCTTGGAGTTGAGTGAAATCGCCGACCGGACGGAGGCGTTCGACTCGGTCTGGGTCGGCGACAGCCTGATCGCGAAGCCCCGGCTCGAGGCGGTGGCGACGCTGTCCGCGATCGCGGCGAGAACGACGCGCGTGCGCCTGGGGACGGCGTGCATGGCGAGCTTTGTCTACCGGAATCCCATTATCTTCGCGATTCAGTGGGCCACCCTCGACGTCCTGAGCCGGGGACGCGCGCTCTTGTGCGCGTGCATGGGGGCGAGCGGCGGCGAGGGCATGGGCGAAGCGCACGACGAGGTGCAGGTGCTCGGGTTTCATCCCAAGGAGCGGGTGAGCCGTTTCGAAGAGGGCGTCGAGGTTGTGCGCCGGCTGCTCAACGAGGCGCCGGTGACGCACGAGGGGGCCCACTACCGGTTCGAGGATCTTACGCTCGAGCCGCGTCCGGTGCAGCGGCCGCTGCCGGTGTGGGTCGCGAACGAGCCGAACCTGGACAAGCCCGACCTGGCGGACCGGCAGTGCCGGCGGGTGGCGTCGCTTGGCGACGGATGGATGACGGACGGCGGGCCGACGCCGGCGGTGTTCGCGGCGCGGTGGCAATTGCTCTCCCACCACCTGCGCGACGCCGGCCGCGACCCGAACGCGTTTCCCACCTCGTACCACATGATGATCAACATCAACGACGATCCGCGGCGCGCCTGGGACGATGGGGTGGGCTTCCTGACGCGCTACTACGGCCCGCTGCGCGACGACTTTCTGCGGATCTGGCTGGCCGCCGGGCCGGCCGAGGAAGTCGCCGCGCGGATTCAGGCGTACGTCGACGCGGGCTGCCGGCTGCCGATTCTGCGGTTCGCCGCGTGGGATGCGCCGGTGCAGATCCGCCGGTTTCTCGACGCCGTGTACCCGCGGCTCAAGGCCGCGCCGGCGACACCGGCGTAGGTCGCGCGGCGGTGAGAAGCCGCCTGACCATCGCGGGCGTGATCGGCACGGTGTCGATCGTGACGCCGAACGGCCGGAGCGCGTCTTCGACGGCGCAGGCGATCACGGCGTAGGCGGGGATCGTGCCGCCTTCGCCCGCGCCGCGGGCGCCGAGCGGGTTGAGCGCGCTCGGCGTTTCCAGGTGGTCGAGCTCGATCGACGGGGCGCCGAGGGCCTTCGGCAGCGCGTAGTCCGCGAGCGACGCCGCGAGCGGCTGGCCACGGGCGTCGTAGCCGAGCGCCTCGCGAAGCGCGCCGCCGATGCCCTGGACGGTGCCGCCCGCGATCTGGCCTTCCACGGCCGCCGGCTGCAGCACTCGCCCGCAGTCGTGGGCGACCACGTAGCGGAGGATGCGGATCTCGCCGGTTTCGGGGTCAACTTCGACGACGGCGGCGTGCACGCCGCTCGCGTACGTCGCCCCGGCCGGCGCGAAATGGCACGCGGCCTCGAGGCCCGGCCCGTCAGGAAGCAGCAGGGGCCTCCGTCCGGAGGCGGTCGCGCGGGCCAGATCGGCCAGGCTGATGCCCCGCTCCGGCGCACCGGCCACGAACGCCCGGCCCTCCGCGAGACGGATGTCGGCGGGCCGGGCTTCCAGCGTCCGCGCGGCCGCGTGGATGACCCGCTCCTTCACGCGCCGAGCCGCCTCCGCCACCGCTGATCCGGCCACGACCGCGGCGCGGCTTCCCCACGTCCCGACGCCGTACGGCACCGCCGCGGTGTCCCCGAGCCGGACCCGAATCCGCTCCGCCGGCACGCCAAGCGCTTCGGCGCAGATGCCGGCGAGGAGCGTTTCGAGTCCCTGCCCCTGAGAGCAGATGCCCGACGCGACGGTCACCCCTCCGCCGCCGTCGATCCGGACGAGGGCGGTCTCAAACGTGCCGGCGCCGGTCGCTTCCATGTAGCAGGCGACGCCGGCGCCGAGGTACCGTCCGGCCCGGCGTTGCGCGGCCTGTTCGCGGCGAAAGGCCGGAAGGTCGAGGCGGGCCAGGGCGCGGTCGAGACACGACGCACAGCTCCCCGCGTCGTATACGACGTCGCCCGCGCCGGCAAGGGTGATGCCGGTCCGGTAGGGAAACGCCTCGGGCCGCACGAGATTGCGCCGCCGCAGCTCCGCCGGGTCGAGATCGAGCGAGCGGGCCGCGCGATCCATGGCGCGTTCGAGCGCGAACACGGCTTCCGGCTGCCCCGCGCCGCGGTAGGGGATGGCGGGCGGCTTGTTGGTGAAGACCGAGGTGGCATGCAGGTCGAGCGCCGGAATCCGGTACGGACCGGCGAGGCTCGCCAGCGTGACGAGCGGCAGCCGCAGGCCGTACGGCGTGTAGGCGCCGTTGTCGTGCAGCACATGATCGCGCAGCCCCAGGATCCTCCCGTCGGTCGCGAGCGCGAGCGCGATGCGGTGCCGCTGCCCCCGGCTGTGCCCGGTCAGCACGAGATGCTCGTGCCGGGACTCGATCCACTTGACCGGCCGCCCGGTGGTCAGCGCGAGATGAGCGCAGAGCACCTCTTCAGGCGCCAAACAGAGTTTGCTGCCGAAGGCGCCGCCGACGTCCGGTGCTACGACACGGATGCTCTCCTCGGAGCGGTCCAGCGCGAGCGCGAGGCCCAAGCGGATCACGTGGGGCACCTGCGTCGACGTCCACACGGTCAACAGATCGTCCGCCGGATCGTACTGCGCCACGACGCCGCGTGTTTCGATCGGCTGGGCGGAGCTGCGCGGCATCTCGAGATCGAGCTCGACCGTAACGGCCGCCCGCGCGAACGCCTCATCCGGTTGCCCGACCGTCGTCTGCCAGATGCCGACGATGTTGTCTGCGCAGCCGTCGTGGAGCGGCGGCGTACCGTCGCCGGCGGCCTGCCGCGGATCCGCCGCCACTGGAAGCGGCTCGTATTCCACGGCCACGGCCGCCGCCGCGTCGGCCGCGGTGTACGGTGTGCCGGCTAGGACGGCCGCGACCGCTTCGCCGGCGTAGCGCACCCGGTCCGGTGCGAGTGGGCGCTGCGTCACGGCGCATCGCGGCGCGGGCGACGCGACCATCGGCATCAACGGGCG
>DATGFS010000018.1 GCA_035308905.1 bacterium
GGTTCACAGCCGACGATGGCGATGCGCGGGCGCGAGCCGCCTATCCGCTGGAGCCACGCCAGCACCGCCGCCGGCGTGAGGCTGTGGGCGTCGGCCAAGTCGGTGTGATCAGGCAGATCGGCCAGGTCCGGCTCGATGAGATAGAGCGTGCCGGGCGGACCGCCGCGCGCGACTGCGTCGATGAGGATGACCGAACCGTACCGTCCTTCGGCCAGCTCGTACGCCAGATGCACGCCGCGGACGCCGAAGTCAGCCGCGTCGACCCCGTCCGGCAGCGGCTCTTCCCGTAGACGTCTCACCACCTCGACGCCAAATCCGTCGTCGCCGAGAAAGATGTTGCCGATGCCGGCGACCAGCACGCGCGTGTCAGGCATGAATCCCCCGTCAGAACGCATCAACCACCGAGCCCCGAGACGAGAGTCCTGCTTCCCTCGGGGATCTCGGTGGCCTCGCTGGTCAACGTGACCACGCTCGTCTCACATCGCGCGGATGCGCTGATACCGCACGATCTCCGGCCACGAGCTCACCACGACGCAGACGACTGCGGCGCCGACGAGGATCGCGATCCAGTTCCGCATAAGCCGGCTCCAATCTCTGACTTCCTACTCCGTAGTCCCTGGAGTTCCACGGATCCCCAATCCCTAATCCCCAACCCCTAACACTACTTTGTCACCTTCGTAGAGGCGGATTCCGTCGAAAGCTATCGAGGGTGCGCAGCAACTGCCGGTTGTGGATGACGTAGAGCAGTCCCATGATCTCGCGGACCCAGCCGCGGACGATCGGCAGGGTGGGACGCACGGCGCCGGCGGCGCGGGCGCGCTCGAGTTGGAGAAAGGTGAACGCGACGGCGGTGAGCACGACGTGATGCGCCCAGCCGCGATAGCTCCGGCCTTCAAAGTGGTCGAGCCCCAGGTCGTCTTTCAGCTCCCGATACTGCTGTTCGATCGGCCACCGGCTGCGGGCGAGCGCCACGAGATCCTGCAGCGAGGCCGTCGGGGCAAGGTTGAGCAGATAGTATTTGTGCTCGTCGGGTGTCACCCGTTCGCAGAGCAACCAGCGGTCCCCGCGGCCGGTCGGCGCGCGGGCGCGCACGGCGTAGAAGGCGGCCGCCAACGGGCGGTGCGGATCAGAGCCCCAGGTGACCGTCTGCCAGTCCGCCGGGCGGGTGGCGGTGGCGAGGCCGGCGGCGGTATCCGTTCGGCCCTCAGCCGCGAAGATGGCGTTGCCGCGAATCGCCACACCATAGCGGAGGCCGAGCCGTTCCAAGCCGTCGCGAAACTGAGCGTTCGAGCCGTAATCGGCATCCACGACCACGCCGTCCAGTGTGAAGCCGGCGTGGAGCACGGTGCGCACGTGCGCCAGCGCGATCCGCCACTTCGCGCGAAACCGGACGGTCGACGGAATGCCGACGGCGTCACGCCGCACCGGATCGGCCATCCAGGAGGCGGGCAGATACAACTCGAACGTCAACGGCCACGTGCGGCCGTCGGCGATCAACGCGCTCGACACGGCCACTTGGCAATTGCCGATCTTGCCCAAGGCGCCGCAGTATTGGCGCTGCACGCCGACCGACGCCGTTCCCTGTTTGGGAAAGCCGGTGTCATCGAGCGCCAAGATCCCGGTTCGCATGGGCACCAGCGTCCGCAGGTGCGTCCAGACGCGCATCGCGTCCCACGGCGAATCCGTGATGAAGTGCTGCAGGGCTTGATAGCTGCTCGGGTCGCTCAACCGGCCGTGCATCGCTTGCATCGACTTGCGCTCGCTGTCGTTGAACAGGCCGTCGAGATACTGGCTGGCGGCTTCCCGCTGGGGGCGCCGGCTGAAACACGCGCCGAATCCATCCATGAACTGACCCAGCCGTCGAAGCAACGCCCGCGCCGAGCCTGTCGTCATGCCCGGCAGCGTACGGACTTCCGCACGTCAGTACAAGCCCTATGCCATTGGACGGCTGCGGATCAGCGAGAATCAACCTGACAAAGTAGTGCTAGCCTTTCTTCGACTGAGCGCCGTCCTCGAAGAACATCGGCGGATGAGCGGCGGCGTCTTTCGGCGCGACCGCCCGGGCGACGTGGCCGAGCGCGCGCGCGAGGACGCGACGGTCACCGGGCGCGAGCGCGGCGATCGCCGCGATCAGCCGCTCCTGGACGGCCGCCGGTGCGCGCCCGAGCACGGCCCGTCCTTTCGCGGTGAGCTCCAGCCGCAGGCGCCGGCGATCGTCCGTGGCGGTGACCTTGGCGACCAGGCGCCGCTCGACCAGCCGCTGGATCACGACCGACACCGAGCTCTGGTGCGTGAACGTCAGCGCCGCCAGCTCGTTGACCGACGCGCGTGGATGCTCGCCAATCTGCTGCAGGGCGAAGAGCTGGGCGCTGCTGAGCCCAGCGCGCCGCTCGCCCTCGCGGCCGGCAACCCGCAGCCCTTGGACGATCCGCCGCACCGCGTCGAGCGCGGCGCGGACGTCGTGCGACGCTGTCGCGGCCGACGTGGTGGACTTGCCCGGCGATGACCGGCGAACCATAGCCATGTTCACGTTGATCCTAGTAGAGGCCGTTCCACTCCGATAACGGACGTTGAACCGCCGAGCACGCCGAGAGTATTTGCCTGTCTCGACGACTCGGCGGCCGCGGCGGTCGCCGTCATTCTGATCGGCCACGACAGCGAAGTGAAACAGCGCGTGCCGGAGGTGTGCGCACCTGGCACATCGGCAAGGCAGAGTTTCGCGGCCCGGATCGATCTGCTATCGTTGATTGTATGGGACTCCATACATCGTGAGCACGACGGCCCGACCGCGCGATATTGCCGAAGACCTGGCCGATTTCACCGCCACGCGACGGATGCTGACGATCAGCGCCATCGCCATCGCCATCGGCGTCATCAGCGCCTACGTCGCCAAGGCGCTGCTCACACTCATCGGCCTGTTCACCAACCTGTTCTTCTTCCAGCGCTTCAGCACGCAGCTGGTCACGCCGGAAGCGCACACGCTGGGGCCGCTGGTGATCCTGGTGCCGGTCGCCGGCGCCCTGATCATCGGCGTCATGGCGCGCTACGGCTCCGAGCGCATCCGCGGCCACGGCATCCCCGAGGCGATCGAGGCGATTCTCATCAACGGCAGCCGGGTCGAGCCGAAGGTG
>DATGFS010000019.1 GCA_035308905.1 bacterium
CGCGATCACGCCGCGCACCCGCGCGATCATGCCGGTCCACACCGCGGGGCATCCGGCCGACCTCGATCCGATACTGGCGCTGGCCCGCAGGCACCGCGTGCTCGTGATCGAAGACGCCTGTCAGGCGATCGGCGCGCGCTACAAAGACCGGGCCGTCGGGACGCTCGGCGAGATGGGCTGCTACAGCTTCGTGCAGAACAAGGCGATGACGTGCGGCGGCGAGGGCGGGGCGGTGGGGTCGTTCGACGAGGTGCAGGTGCGCCGCGTCTTCACCCTGGCGAACCACGCGCGCGGCGAGCAGTTCCACCGCGGCCACGACGACGAGGCCGTCCCGGTCGCGCACGACGAAATCGGGTTCAACTACCGCCAGTCGGAGATCCTCTCCGCGATCGCGCGGGTCCAGCTGCGCCGGCTGCCGGGGTGGATCGAGCAGCGCCGCCGGTGGGCGCGGGCCTATCGCGAGTTGATCGCTGTCCGCGATCTCCCGATCGACCTGCCCGGCGAACGGCCGTGGGCTTACCACTCGTACGTCCGGTTTGAGGTCCGGGTCCGCGCGGGCGAGCGGGCCGCGCTTCGCCGGTACCTCGCGGAGCACGGTGTCCGGACGCAGGTCCACTATCCGACGCCGATCCATCTCGACACGCCGTACCGCGCGCTGCTGGGGATGCGCGAAGGCGCGCTGCCGGTGAGCGAGCGGCTGGCCCGCGAAATCATGACGCTGCCGCTGTATCCGCAGATGACCGAGGACGACGTGGCGTACGTGGTCGATCATCTCCACAGCTTCTTCCGCGAGCGCAGGCCCGCCACCGCGTAGGTCCGCTGGGGCTGCGCCGCCGCTGCCGCGCCGTTACTGCCACTCCGCGTGGAAGAGGGCGCGCACCTCTTCGCGGGCGAGGCCCGCGCTGAGGAGCGCCGTCAGCTTTATGCGGGCCTTGAGGCCGGACGTGCCCGAAAAGATCATGCCGAGCGACAGCAGGTGGGCCTCGGCGCCTTCGTGCCGGTAGGTATCGCGGTGCAGGCGCCCGCTGACGTACGGATTGGCGACGACGACCATCGTGCCGCCTTCCATCGCGCGCGTGAGCAGCGCGACCTGCCCGGCGCTCAGCCGCCCGGAGTCGACGACGATCCCGTCGGATGCGGCGTCGAGGGCCGCGCGCAGCAGCACGTCGCTCGAGTCGGCCGCGAAGGGGATGCGCTCCACGCGCGCGGTGATGGCCGGGGGCATCACCGCCCGGATGCGCGCGAACGGCCGCCGGGCGAAGAAGACGTGGTCCTCGTCGACCGCGCCGAGCGGGCCGAACTCCGGCGACTGGAAGGCCGCGGCGTTCGCGGAGCTCATCTTCGTGACGTCCCGCGCGCAGTGGATCGTGCCGTTCATGACGACCAGCACCCCGAGGCCGCGGGAGCGTTCGCACGCGGCGACCTGAATCGCGTTCAGCAGGTTGAGCGGCCCGTCGTCGCTCGGCAGCGTCGGATTCCGCATGGCGCCCGTGAGCGCGACCGGCCGGTCCGTGTCGAGGGTCACGTCGAGAAAATACGCCGTCTGCTCGAGGGTGGCGGTGCCGTGGGTGACGACGACGCCCGCCAGGTCCGGATCCGCGAGCGCCCCGCCGATCCGGGCCGCGAGGGCGAGCATGTCATCGAAGCGGATCGCGCTGCTCGGGACTTCGAGCCACGGGTCCACCTCGCAGCGCGCGTAGGATGCGGCCGGAATGCGCGCCAGGAGCTCCGCGGGACCGAGGCCGGGCTCGACGACGCCGGAGGGGCGCAGTGTTCCGGCGATGGTCCCGCCGGTCGTGATGACGAGGACTCTCGGGAGCGCCACCGGGGCTTAGACGAGGTAGCCCAGGCGGCCGGACAATTCGTACGCGGCGTCCTGCAGGAGGCGCGCGAGCTGCTCGATGTCCTCTTCGCGAATTTGGAACACCGACCCCGAGAGGCTCAGCGCCGCTTCGACCGTGCCGGACGGGCCGCGGACCGGGACGCCGATGCAGCGGATGCCGGCGAGGAACTCCTCCTCGTCGACGGCGTAGCCGCGCTCGCGGGTGCGCCGCAGCTCCTGCGCGAGCGCCGCGCGATCGGTGATCGTGTGGGGCGTGCAGACGGTAAGGTCGCTGCGGAGAATGCGGTCCACCTCGTCCTGCGGCAGAAACGCGAGCATCGCCTTGCCGAGCGCCGTCGCATGGGCCGGCGCACGCCGCCCGACCGGCGTGTACATCCGCGCGCTCTTCGGGCCGTCGATGCGCGCGATGTACATGACGTGCTGTTGATGCAGAATCCCGAGATTCGCGTTGCAGCTCGTCGCGGCGACCAGCCGCTCGAGCAGGGAGATCGCCTGCTTGCGGATCTCGAGCTGGTTGAGGGCCGCGCCGGCGAGGATGATGCCCTGGAGCCCCAGCCGGTACTTCTCGGTCCGGGGGTCCTGTGCCACGTACCCTTCGGCCGCGAGCGTGGAGAGGATCCGGTAGACGGTGCTCTGGCTGGTCTTGAGGCGCTTGCTCAACTCGATCACGCCGACCTGGCGGCCGTCTTCGGCAAGCAGATTGAGAATGTCGACGGACCGCTTGACCGTTTTGACGGAGTCGGATTTCGGCATCTGGCCCCCCAAGCGCTGCGGCGATCCCGGCGCGACACTGGGCCGTTCACCTTCTGAAATGAAATCCCCTTCCGTTCCCGAACCTTCTAGAAATAATAGCGGCAGGAACCGCTAATTTGGCCACAAAATACGAAAGATCGTTTTCTTTCCGGGCTTCGAGGCGTCCATGAGAGGGGAGGCGGTCGCGGGGATGGATTGCGCTGAGCCGGTACGGAACTCCACCACCCGTCTTCCGACGCTGGATCTCTTTTCGCTGGCCGGCCGGGTTGCCATTGTTACGGGCGGCAACCGCAACCTCGGCCTCGGCCTGAGCCGCGGACTGGCGGGCGCGGGCGCGCACGTGCTCATCGCCAACCGGGACGCGGAGGGCGGCGCGGCCGCGGCCGAGGCGCTGCGCCGGGAGGGCTGGAGCGTCGCCGCGTGCCCGACCGACGTGAGCGACCCGGCGGCGTGCGAGCGGATGGCGGCCGCCGCCGCGGACCGGTGGGGCCGCGTCGATATCCTCATTAACAACGGGGCCGTTCGCGTCGACAAGACCGCGGCGGAGCACACCGCGGCCGATCTCGACCGGATCCTGGGCGTCAACGTCCGGGGCGTCTTCCACGCCTGCCAGGCGGTCTATCCGTTCATGCGCCGGCAGGGCAGGGGACGCATCGTCAACATCGGCTCCATCTCCGCGCGCAAGGGCATGGTGCGGCGGACCTCCTACAGCGCCTCGAAGGGCGCCGTGCTGGCGCTGACGCGCGGGCTCGCGGTCGAGTGGGCCGCGGACGGCATCACGGTGAACTCCATCTCGCCCGGATCGATCGCGTCCCCGGACCGGCCCGCCGATCCCGCGTCGGCCCGCCACAAGATGACGCTCGACCTCATTCCGCTCGGGCGCGTGTCGCGGGCGGAGGACATCGTCGGCCTCTGCGTGTTTCTGGCATCGGACGCCTCGGCGTACCTCACCGGTCAGGATGTGCTCATCGACGGCGGGTGGTCGCTCGTGATGCGTCCGATGTCGATGCCTTAGGGAAGTCCACGGCAGACTCGGAGGGACAGTCCATGAGCCGGCATGCGGTGAAGCAGACGATGACCCGAAGGGATCTCCTCTCCGCCGGCGCGCGCGGCGCGTCGCTCGCGCTGCTCGGCGGCGGCGTGCTGTCGATCGAGAGCGCGCCCACGCTCGGCGCGCCCGCGGGGAGCGCCGGACGCGTGCTCAGCGTCGCGACGCTCCTCAACATCAAAACCCTCGACCCCGGGCGGACCCTCGAGAACGGCACGAACAACATCGCCCACGTGACATACGACACGCTCGTCACCTTCGCCGGCGAGGACCTCGCCACGATCCGGCCGTCGCTGGCGACGAAGTGGTCGACGTCGCCGGACGGTCTGACCTACACGTTCACCCTGCGGCCCAACGTGAAGTTCGCGAGCGGCAACCCGATGACGTCGGCGGATTTCAAGTGGTCGTTCGAGCGCCTGATGCACATCAAAGGCAACGGCGCGTGGCTGCTGGACGGCGTCGAGGCGGTGTTGGCGCCGAATCCCACGACGGTCGTCCTGAAGCTCAGCCGGCCGGTGCCGGCGCTGCTGCCGATTCTGACGGCCCCGCCGTTGAGCCCGGTGGACACGAAGGTGGTCGCGGCGAACGGCGGCGACGCGGGGCCGGACGCGAAGGACAAGGACACCGCGGAAGGCTACCTCAACGCGCACTCCGCCGGCACGGGCGCGTTCGTCCTCACGAGCTACGTACCGAACCAGGAGCTCGTGCTGGCGAAGAACCCGACCTTCTGGCGGGGGCCGTCGGATCTGGACCGCGTCGTGATCCGCAACGTCGCGGAGCCGAGCGCGCAGGCGCTGATGGTGCAAAAGGGCGACGTCGACATCGCGGTCAACATTCAGGCCGACCAGGCGCTCCAGTTGCGCCACGTGCCCGGCGTGACGGTCAGGACCAGCCCCGCCCTGAACGTCGTCAACATCATCATGAACAGCAACCCGCAGGTCGGCGGACCGTTCAGCCATCCCAAGGTCCGCCAAGCGATCCGCTACGCCATCGACTACCAGGGCGTCATGGCGCTGGCGGCGCCCGGGTCGGTCCGCTCGGCGGGCATCATCCCGCCGAGTTTCCCCGGCGCGCGGCCGCGCGGCGAGGCCGCGAAGACCGACCGCGAACGGGCGCGGGCGCTGCTCAAAGAGGCCAACCTCGGCAACGTCGAGGGGACCTTCATCTACTCGAGCACCTACGCGTCGTTCGGCGTCGACACGAGCATCCTGTCGCAGAAAATTCAGCACGACCTGGCGGCGGTCGGCATCAAGGTCAAACTCGTCGATCTCCCGTACGCGGTCCAGGTGCAGCAGTACCGCGACGGCAAGATCCCGATGGGCCTCGGCGGCTGGCTCGCGGACTACATGGACATGAGCGACTATCTCGTCTTCCTGCCCGGGCGGACGGTCGGCAAGCGGCTGCAGTGGTTCCCGGATTCGAGCCCCGAGGCGCAGGAGATCGTCAAGCTCGGGGCGCGGACCGAGACCGAGGTCGACCGCGCGAAGGCGATTGCGCTCTATCAGGAGCTCGACCGGCGGATCTCCGACGCGGGGCCGTACATCCCGCTGTACCAGCCCGCGGTGCCCTACGCGTTCCGCTCGAACGTCAAAGGCGTAACCTACAACACCGGCTGGTACGTGGACTACTCGACGATAAGCAAGACGTGAGGGGGAGAGCATGACCATCTCGCCAGACCGCACCATCGCCGCGCGCGCATCGCAGCGCGCAGCCGGCATACGCTCCGGCGACCGCGAGCGCCTCTTGGCGCTCGCGCAGAATCGGCGGGACATGGTGTCACTGGGGCGGGGCGACCCGGACCTGCCGACGCCGGCGCACATCATCGAGGCCGCCAAGCGCGCCCTCGACGGCGGCGCGACGCACTACACGCACTGGCAGGGCCGGCCCGATCTTCGGGACGCGGTGGCGGAGAAGTGCCGGCGGGACTACGGGGCGGACGTGCACGGCGGCCAGGTGATCATCACCGCCGGCGCGCAGGAGGCGATGTACGTCGCATTCCAGACCCTGCTCGACCCCGGCGACGAGGCGCTGCTGGCGGATCGCCACTACACCTCGTACTCCCGCGCGGTGCGCCTCGCCGGCGGCGTGCCGGTGTTTCTGCCGACGCGCGAGGAGACGGGGTTCGTCATCGATCCGCGCGACGTGGAAGCGCGGATCACCCCGCGCACGAAGCTGCTCGTCGTCGTCTCTCCGGAGAACCCGACGGGCGCGGTGATCCCGCCGGGGACGATCGCGGAGCTGGGCCGCATTGCGCTGCGGCACGACCTCATGGTGATCGCCGACGACATCTACGAGAAGTTCGTGTACGAGGGCCCGCCGCACGCCAGCATCGCCGCGGAGCCGGATCTGTTCGGCCGCTCGATCGTCATCAACGGGTTCAGCAAGACCTACGCGATGACCGGCTGGCGTGTCGGCTACATGGTGGTGCCGCAGGAGCTGATCCCCGCCGTCGAGATCGTGAAGCACACGCTGACGATCTGCGCGCCGGCGGTCTCGCAGGCCGCGGCGCTCGCCGCGCTGACCGGCCCGCAAGACTGCGTCACGGAGATGCGGGACATCTACGCGAAGCGCCGCCGGATTCTGCTCGACGGCTACGCGCCGCTCGGGATGGGAGGACGGTGGTCGCGCGGGGCGCTCTACGTCTACGCCAGGGTGCCGGACTCGCGCCTCAGCTCGTATGAGTTCTGCGTGAACCTGCTCGAGCAGGGGAACGTGCTGGTATTTCCGGGAACCGGTTTCGGCAGCGGCGAGGGCTACGTCCGCACGACGCTGCTGCAGCCGGAGGCTGTGCTGGTCGAAGCGGTGTCACGGATGTCGGCGGTGCTGCCCGTACGGGCGGCGGGAGAGGGGGACTCGCATGGACACGCACGGTAGGCGGCTGTCCCGGCGCGATCTGCTGCGGGGCACGGTCGCGGCCGGCGCCGGCGGCGCGCTGGGGATCGGGGCCGGCGCGGGCTGGCTGTCGCGCGAGGCGGGGGTCGCGACGGCGCAGCGGGCGACCTCCGGGACGCTCCAGGTGGCCTGGGATCAGGTACAGGACAATCTCGATCCGCAAACGGCCCGCGGCAACCGCAACTGGTGGGTGCTGACGGAGCTGTACGACACGCTGACGTACCTGCCCGGATACAGCCTCGAGGCGAAGCCGCTGCTGGCCGAGTCGTGGGCGGTCACCGGCAACGGCACCGTCTACACGTTCAAGCTCCGCCGCGGCATCAAGTTCACCACGGGCTCCGACCTGACCGCGGAGGCCGTCAAGTACAGCATTGACCGGATGCAGGCGACGAAGCTCGGGCCGCTCTTTCTCACCGTGGCCTTCGACCGCGCCGAGGTGGTGGACCGCGGCACCGTCCGCTTCGTCCTCAAGTACCCGTACGCGGCGTGGCCGGTGATTCTCTCCCATCCGGCCGTCTGCAGCATCGTCGACCCGAAGGTGGTCGAGTCACACGGCGGCGTCCAGGAACGGAAACGCAACGACTACCTCTCGGCCAACACCGCCGGCATCAGCCCGTGGCTGATCGACCGCTGGGACCAGGGGCAGCGCATCGTGCTGGTGCGGAATCCCCAGTACTGGCGCGGCTGGAACGGCCAGCATCTCAACCGCGTCGTGCTGGAGACGGTGCCGGAGCAGGAGACGCGCCTCCTCCGCCTCGAGAAGGGCGACGTGGACATCGCGACGGTGAACGCGGCGAATCTGCCGGGGCTCGAGCAGCGGATCGCGCGCGGGCGGCTGCCGGTCGCGATCGAGAAGACGAAGAACGGGCAGGCGCTGCTGAGCCTCTCGACGATGCAGATTAACATGAACAACAAGATTCTGCCGACGAGCGACGTCAACGTCCGCAAGGGCCTGAGCCACGCCTTCAACTACAACCTGTTCATCGGCAAGGTGCTCAATGGCTACGCCGTGCGGATGGCGGGGATGATTCCGCGCGGCATCCTCGGGCACGTCGCCGACTATCCGCTGGTCGACTTCGATTTGAACAAGGCGAAGCAGGCGTTCGACGCGGCGGCGCCGGCGGCCAAGGCGGAGCTCGCCAAAGGGCTGACCTTCCGGTACGTGCCGGGCTACGTGCTCGGCCAGGAAGGCGCGTTGATGTGGCAGCAGGACCTCGCCAAGATCGGGATCCGCCTGAGCCTTCAGGAGATCGACCAGGCGACGCTCAGCGGCATGCAGACGTCGGTGCCGGGCGTGCCGCTGATCGAGGGGCGGTGGGTCGGCGACTTTCCCGATCCCGACAACTTTGTGACGGCCGCGCGTCCCGACTACTGGCCGCCGAACGGGTTCGGCGCCGCGTTCGCCGGCGACGCCCGGACCGACTCGCTGGTACAGCGGGGCCGGATGGAGCAGGACCCGGCGCGGCGCAGGGCCATCTACCGGGATCTCGAGGTGTACTTCCGCGACCAGTACCCGATCATCATGGTGGCCGAGCCGTCCGGCGTGCTCAACGAGTGGAACGCGCGGGCGAACTGGGTGGCGGGGTTCGAGTTCAACCCGATGTTCCACCCGCTCTACTACAACGCGTTCAAGCAGGGGTAGAGGCGCGGCGCCGGCGTGAGCGCCCTTCGGCGCCCGCGCCGGGTGCCGTTCCGGCCGCCGGAGGGCCGGCCCGCCCGCCGATGATCGCCTACCTGACGCGCCGTCTCGCCATGCTGGTCGTGGTGGTGTTCGGCGCCATGACCGTGACGTTCGTGATCGCCCGCGTCATCCCGACGAACGTCGCCCAGATCTGGGCCGGCGTCCAAGGCTTCAAGGTTACGCCCGACGTCATCGCGCTGGTGAAGCGCGAGTATCATCTCGATGATCCGCTCCTCGTGCAGTACGGTTACTACCTGCGGGACGTGGCAAGCGGCCGGTGGGGGACGTCGCCCGTGACGGGGCGGCCCGTCGCGGCCGATATCCTCGCGTACCTGCCGAACACGGTCGAGCTCGCCGCGGCGGGCCTCGCGCTCGCCGTGATCGTCAGCGTGCCGATCGGCATCGTCGCGGCGCGCGCGCGAAACTCGCCGCTCGACCACCTCAGCCGCGCGCTCGCCCTCGTGGGGGTCGCCGCGCCGACGTTCTGGGTAGGACTGCTGCTCCAGTTGGTCTTCTACTATATGCTCGGCTGGGCGCGCGATCCGGGCGGGATGCTCAGCTCGTCTGTGCTCGCCACGGCGCCGGTCCGGCACGTCACCGGGATGCTGGTGCTCGACGCCGCGATGACCGGCAACGGGGCGGCGCTGGCCGACACCCTCAACCACCTCGCGCTGCCGGCGGTCAGCCTCGCGCTGCCGCTCGTCGCGCTCGTCAGCCGTATGACCCGCGCCTCGATGCTCGAGGTGCTGCATCAGGACTACGTCCGCACGGCGCGCGCCAAGGGCGTGCCGGAGTGGCGGGTGACCTGGCGCCACGCGCTCCGCAACGCGATGCTGCCGACCGTCACGGTGCTCGGGCTCTCGACCGGCTGGCTGCTGACGGGCTCGGTCGTCACGGAGCTCATCTTCTACTGGCCCGGGGTCGGACGGTACGCGGTCGGCGCGGTGACGTCGTTCGACTTTCCCGCCGTGACGGCCTACACGGCGCTCGCGGCGGTGATTTTCTCGCTCGCCAATCTCCTCACCGATCTGACGTACGCCTACCTGGACCCGCGGATCCGCTTTGGCTGAGCTCGCGAGGCCGCTGCGCAATCCGCTCGTGCTGTTCGGCGGCGCGGTGATCGCCGCGCTGTTTCTCGTCGCGGCGCTCGCGCCCGTGCTCGCGCCGTACGGCCCCCAGGCCGGCTCGCTGCTCGACCGGTTCCAGGCGCCGGGGCCGCGGCACTGGTTCGGCACCGACAGCTCGGGCTTCGACGTTTTCAGCCGCGTGCTCTACGGCGCGCGGCCGGCCATCGGCAGCGGCCTCATCGTGCTGGCGATCTCGACGTCGGTGGGGACCGCGGTCGGCCTCGCGGCCGGGTACGGCGCCGGGGCGTGGGGCGAGGTGCTGCTGCGGACGACCGACGTCTTCCTCGCGTTTCCGGGCCTGCTGCTGGCGATGGCGGTCGTCGCGGCGGTCCAGCAGCGGACGCTGTGGGCGATCGTCGTCGCGATCTCCATCCGCTGGTGGGCGCCGTACGCCCGCATCGTCACGGCCCAAACGTTGAGCATCCGGGAGCGCGAGTACGTGGAGGCGGCGCGCTCGATCGGCGCCCGCCACCTGCGCGTACTCGTGAGCCACATTCTGCCGAACGCCCTGAGTCCAATCATCGTGCAGGCCACGCTCGATCTCGGCGCCATCATTCTGACCACCGCCGCGCTGAGCTTCATCGGCTTCGGCGCCGAGCCGGGCGCGCCGGATTGGGGCCGCATGGTCGCCGACGGCCGTCAGTACATGCGGGACCAGTGGTGGGTGGTGCTGTTTCCGGGCCTCGCGATCTTTTTCGCCGTCGCGGCGTTCAACCTCGCCGGCGACGGGGCCCGCGACGCTTTCGATCCGCGGCTCCGCAGCGAGTAGGAAGCCGCACCGCACGGACGGGACGAGGACGCGCGTTGCGCGAACCGGCCTCTCGTGATAGAATGACGTTTGTTGTCCTTTCGACCGCGGGTCCGTACCGACCACCGACCTGCCCATCGAAGACGCCAAGGAGCCAGTGCAATGAAAAAGGACATTCATCCCAATTACCGCCAGACGACCGTCACGTGCGCCTGCGGCGAGTCGTTTACGACCGGGTCCACGCGCGAGAACATCCGGGTGGAGATCTGCTCGAAGTGCCATCCGTTCTACACCGGACAGCGCAAGTTCGTCGACTCCGAGGGGCGCGTGCAGAAGTTTGCCAAGAAGTACGGTCTGCGGATCTAAGGCCTTGTGCGGCAGGAATACCTTGCCCGGCTCGCGGCGCAGGAGTCCCGCTACCAGGAACTGACCCGCGCGATGGCCGATCCGTCCGTGCTCGGCGACCCGGCGCAGTACCGCCGGGTCGCCCGCGAGCACTCCGGCCTGGCCGAGATCGTCGACGCCTTCACGGAATACCGCCGCGTCTCCCGTGAATTGGAGGACGCCGAGCAGCTGCTCCGCACCGAGACCGACCCCGAGTTCCGCGCGCTCGCGGACGCGGAACGGGCGGCGTTGACCGCGCAGCGCGCCGCGCTCGAGCAGCGGCTCGAGGCCCTGCTGGTGCCGCGCGATCCCCGGGACGAGCGCGACGTCATCATCGAGATCCGCGGCGGGACCGGCGGCGAGGAAGCGGCGCTGTTCGCCGGCGCCCTCGCGCGGATGTATGGGCGCTACGCGGAACGCCGCGGGTGGCGGTCCGAGATTCTGTCCAGCAACCCCACCGGGCTCGGCGGCTTCAAGGAAGTCGTGCTCGGGATCGAGGGCCGCGGCGCCTACAGCCGCCTCAAGTACGAGAGCGGTGTGCACCGGGTCCAGCGCGTCCCGGCGACAGAGGCGAGCGGCCGCATTCACACGTCGACCGCCACGGTCGCCGTGCTGCCCGAGGCCGAAGAGGTCGACGTCGTCATTCGCCCGGACGAGCTGCAGATCGACACCTACCGTGCCGGCGGCGCCGGCGGGCAGAACGTCAACAAGGTCGAGACCGCGGTCCGCATCACGCACCTGCCGACCGGGCTCGTGATCGCCTGTCAGGACGAGCGCTCGCAGCACCAAAACCGCGAAAAGGCGATGCGAATCCTCCGCGCCCACCTGCTCGAGCAGGCGGTGGAGAAGCAAAAGGCGGAGATCGCCGAGACGCGGCGCAAGCAGGTCGGGTGGGGCGAGCGCAGCGAGAAGATCCGGACCTACAATTTTCCTCAAGATCGCGTGACCGACCATCGCATCGGCAAGACGGTGCACAACCTGCCGGGCGTCCTGGACGGGAACCTCGACGATCTGATCGACTCCCTCGCGGCCGCGGACCGGCTCGAGAGTCTGACCGCACCCGCCGGCTCGTGACGCCCGGCCGGGGCGGCGTCGCGGACGTGCGCGCGGACCGCGCGGAGTATTCGACCCGCGAGGACGCGCGGGCGTGGGGTCTCGCGCGCCTGCGTGAGGCCGGCCTCGATGCGCGGGAGGCGTGGGTGGAGGCCGATCTGCTGCTCCGCCACGCCGCCGGGTTGACCCGCGAGGAGACGCTGCTTCGCCCGTCGGCGCCCCTCGGGGACGAGGCCGGCGAGGCCTACGCGGCGCTCATCGCCCGCCGGGCGGCGGGATGGCCGTCGGCGTACCTCACCGGCCGGTGCGAGTTCTGCGGGCTGCTCCTCGACGTGGACCCGCGGGTTCTGATTCCCCGCCCGGAAACCGAGCGGCTCGTCGAAGTGGCCGTGGCCGCGCTCGCCGCGCGCCCGGCCCCGTTGATCGTGGACGTGGGTACGGGCAGCGGCGCGATCGCGCTCGCGCTGACGCATCTGCTGCCCGGGGCGCGCGCCGTCGCGACCGACCTCTCGGACGGCGCCTTGGCCGTGGCCCGCGCCAACGCCGGCCGCCTCGGTCTGGCCGGCCGTATTATCTGGCGCCGCGGGGATGCGCTCGACGCGCTGGCCGGAGTCGTGCCGCCCGCGGGCGCGGACGCGATCTGCGCGAACCCGCCGTACGTGCCGACGGCGGACCTCGCCGCGCTGGCGCGTGAGATTCGCGAGCACGAGCCGCGCGGCGCCCTCGACGGCGGTCCGGACGGTCTGGCGGTCCACCGGCGCATCGTCGGCGCCGCGGCACCGTACCTCCGTCCGGGGGGCCTCCTGGTCCTCGAGACGTCCGCCTTAGGACAGCAGGCGCGCGCCGTCGCGGCGCTCATCGGCGCGGAAGGGACCTTCGCCCCGGCGGAGATCGTCCGCGACTACGCCGGACTCGACCGGGTGGTCGTCGCCGCGCGGCTGGCATCGTTCAACGGCGGCGTGCCGGCGGACCCGCCGCCGGCAATCACGATCTCAACGCCGGCGCGCGGCGCCGCGGGACGGGGGGACGCACCGTGATCAGAGGACATCCGACGCGCCCGATGCAGCTGATCGGCGTGCATCCGGCGTCGCAGGACGTACCGCGGCAGGCCGTGCGCACCTTGCTCGACGGCGGCCTCGTCGCGTTTCCCACCGACACCTACTACGCGCTCGGGGCGTCCGCCTTGGACGGGGAAGCCGTGGCGCGCGTCTTCGCGGCCAAGCGCCGGCCCCACACGGAGCCCCTGCCGGTTTTCGTCGCGGACACGGGACAGTGGCGAATGCTCGTGTCGGAGCTGCCGGAGATCGCGCTGCGGCTCGCGGAGCGGTTTTGGCCCGGTCCCCTCACGATCGTGTGCCGGCGGGCGCCGCATCTACCGCCGCTGCTCGCCGGGGGCGGTGAGACGATCGGGGTGCGCCAGCCCGGCTCGGTCCTCGCGGTCGCGCTCTGCCGCGCGCTCGGGATGCCCATCACGGGGACGAGCGCCAACACCCACGGCGTGCCGGCGCCGGTGACGGCCATCGAAGTGGGGATGGACCTCGGCGGCCACGTCGATCTGATCCTCGACGGCGGCACGTGCCCCGGCGGCCATCCGTCCACGGTCGTGGACATCACCCGCACGCCGCTCGTTGTCGTCCGCGCCGGCGGGGTCACGCCGGAGGAACTACGCGAGGTGACCGGTCCGCTCGCCGTCCCGGCGACGCCGGCGCCGGCCTAGGCGTGAGCCGGAGCGTCCCGCCCGGCTGGTCCCGCCTGCGCGGGACCTAAGGATTTGCCCGCGGCATACCGAATCTTGGACGGGAGAGCCCGGAGTGGAAGGAGTGACGCGCCGTGGATGAGCTGCGCCGCACGGATCCCGAGATTGCCGACGCCATCGCGAACGATGTCGAGCGCCAGCGCTACTACGTCAACCTGATCGCGTCGGAGAACTACGCCAGCCGGGCCGTGCTCGAAGCGCTCGGCAGCGTGATGACCAACAAGTACGCCGAGGGGTATCCCGGCAAGCGCTACTACGGCGGCTGCGAGTTCGTGGACGTGGTCGAGCAGCTCGCCATCGACCGGGTGCGCGCCCTGTTCGGCGCGGAGCACGCGAACGTGCAGCCGCACGCCGGCGCCCAGGCGAACATGGCCGCGTACTTCGCCCTCATCAAGCCGGGCGACTCCGTGCTGGCGATGAACCTGGCGCACGGCGGGCACCTGACCCACGGCAGCCCGGTCAACTTCTCCGGCCAGCTCTACCGCATCGTTCCCTACGGCGTGCGCGCCGACACCGAGCAGATCGACTACGACGAGCTCGCGCGCCTCGCGCGCGAGCACCGGCCGAAGCTCGTGGTCTCCGGAGCCACGGCTTACTCGCGCCAGTTCGACTTCGCGACGATCCGCGCGATCTGCGACGACGTAGGCGCCATCATGATGGTCGACATGGCGCACTTCGCCGGCCTCGTCGCGGGCAAGGCCCACCCCGACCCGGTGCCCTACGCGGACGTGGTGACCTCCACCACACACAAGACCCTGCGCGGCCCCCGGGGCGGGTTGGTCCTGTCGAAGGAGCGCCACGCCGCGGCGATCGACAAGGCGGTCTTCCCCGGGATCCAAGGCGGGCCGTTGATGCACGTCGTCGCCGCGAAGGCGGTGTGCTTCAAGGAGGCGATGCATCCCGACTTCCGGACGTACGCGGCGCGCATCGTCGAGAACGCGCGGACGCTGGCCGAGGAGTTCGTGCGGCGCGGCTATCACGTCGTCTCCGGCGGGACGGACAACCACCTCATTCTGCTCGACGTGCGCAGCAAGGGCCTCACCGGCCGCAAGGCCCAGCGGGCCCTCGACGCCGCGCACATCGTCGCCAACAAGAACATGATCCCGTTCGACCCGGAGAAGCCGATGACGACAAGCGGCCTCCGGATCGGCACCCCGGCGCTGACCACACGCGGCATGCAGGCGGCCGAGATGCGGCAGGTCGCCGCCTGGATCGACACGGTGCTGAGCGCGCCCGAGGACGCGGCCGTGCAGGCGCGCGTGCGGGACGAGGTGCGCGCGCTGTGCGCGGCGTTTCCGATCTATCCGGAGCCGGTCGAAGCGGTGCGGTAGTGCCGCGGCCGTCCTGGGACGAGTACTTCATGAGCCTCGCGCATCTGGCGGCGACGCGGTCGACCTGTCTGCGCCGGCACGTGGGCGCCGTAATCGTCAAAGACCGAATGGTGTTGAGCACCGGTTACAACGACACGCCGCGGGGCGTGCCGAACTGCGGCGAGGGGGGATGCGCGCGCTGCGCGTCGGAGGCCGCTTCCGGCACCGCGCTGGACACGTGCCTCTGCCTCCACGCCGAGCAGAACGCCATCGTCCAGGCGGCATACCACGGCGTCTCGATCGCCGGCGGTACCATCTACTGCACGCACCAGCCTTGCCTGACCTGCGCGAAGATGATCGTGAACGCCGGCCTCGTCCGCATCGTCTACGACGAGCCGTACCCCGACCCGGTGGCGGAACGCCTCTTGACCGACGCGTCGATCGCCTTCAGCCGGTTTGCGCCCGTGCCGGCGGACTCGCCGCCGGCAACGATGTCATCAAAGGCGGCCGCCGCCGGATCGTAGCGTCGTACTGCGCACGTGTCTAGGTTCAGATAGATCCGACTACACTTGACACTCGGTGCAACGGCGGCATCGGGGCCGCTTCCGGCCGTTGGGCGGTGGCTATACTGGCACCACCATGGCCATCCTCAAGCCGTTCCTACGCCGGCGCGTCCGGGTGGCGCCGTCGCTATCCCACGAGGCCCGGCAGCGTCTGCGGTGGATGGAGTTTTATGTGGCGCACGGGCGCGCGGTGCGGTTGACATGCCGGCACTTCGGCATCAGCTCGGCCACGTTCTACCGGTGGTGGCGGCGCTACGATCCGCGGCGGCTGGCGAGCCTCGAAGATGACCGCGGGACCCGGCGGCCGACGCGCGTCCGGCAGCCGATGACGCCGCCCGAGGTGGTCCGGCTGATCCGCACGCTGCGGGAGCGGTATCCCCGGTGGGGGAAGGCCAAGCTGGCCGTGTTGCTGCGGCGCGAAGGGTGTACGGTCTCCGCCTCCACGATCGGCCGGACGCTCACCCGGCTGCGGGCGCTGGGCCAACTCGAGGAGCCGGCCGTGGTGCGGGCGGCGCAGCAGCGGCGGCGGCGACGCCGCGCGCGGCCGTATGCTCAGCGGTTTCCGTGGGGGTACGTGCCGCGCCAGCCGGGGGATCTGGTGGAGATCGACACGACGCCGGTGACGGTGAGTCCCAAGGTGCGGCGGATCCACTTCACGGCGCGCGACGTGGTGAGCCGCAAGGACGTGCTGGCGGTGGCGGCGCGGCCGACGAGTGCGGCGGCGAGCCGGGTCCTGCGGGAGGCCTGTGCGCGGTTTGGCTTTCCGGTCCGGGCCATCCAGATTGACGGCGGCTCGGAGTTTCGGGCGACCTTTGAAGCCGCGTGCGCGGAGCTGCGGATCAAACTCTTTGTGCTGCCGCCCAAATCCCCCCGCCTCAATGGGCACGTGGAGCGGGCGCACCGGACCCATCAGGAAGAGTTTTACGATCTCGTGGAGATTCCCGAGCCCTTAGCGGAGCACCAAGCCTTGCTCCGGCGCTGGGAGGAGACCTACAACAACGTCCGGCCGCACCAGGCGCTCGGTTACCTCACTCCGAACGAGTACCTCGCTCAATGGCAGGCGGCTCAGCGATGAATTTGGAGGCTGGTGTAGTCGGATCTACTGGACCAGTACAA
>DATGFS010000020.1 GCA_035308905.1 bacterium
CGGATCCGTCGGGTGCCGCGCACCAGGCTCTGGTGAATCTGCATGGGGCCAGTATAGCCATGGCCCAGCGGTTGATAGCGCCGAGTCCGTCGCGACACCCTTCAACGAGGGTCTTTCGGATCTATCTGAACCTGTACAGGCAAGGTCAGTTCGTCCACGATGTCGGGCAGCCGCGCGAGATCCGTGAGCACCCGCGTCGGGGCCGCGCCGCGCACGGGATCGCGGTGGCGATTGATGAAGACGGTCCGATAGCCGAGAGCGGCGGCGGGAACCATGTCGTGGTAGAGGCTCGCGCCGACGTGGATCGTCTGCGGTGCTCCAGACCCGCTGCGTGCCTGAAACGTCGTCCAGTGCCCCGGCGCCGGCTTGTAGCTCCGGCAGTCTTCCGCGGTGACGATGAGGTCGGGTGTGATCCCGAGCAGCGGGACGGACAGATCGATCAGATCGCGGTCGACGTTGGAGAGGATGGCGAGACGGCGGCCGCCATCCCGGAGCCGCCGGAGCGCCTCGGGCACTTCGGGAAACGGCCGCCACGTCCCAAGAGAGTCCGGCAGGACGCGCTCGCGGCCGGCCGGCAGCGGCCGGCCGAGTGACCGCATCAACCGGGCGCTCGCCTCGGCGAGCACGTCGCGGTAGGGCCGGTAGGCTTCGTCCTCCACCTGCGCCTCGACCTGAATGTAGCGCGCGGCGAGTGCCCGCCGGTCGGGCGTCCCTCCGAGGAACGGGCCGAGCGCATCGGCCACGCCGCCTTCCCAATCGATCAAGGTCCCGTAACAGTCGAACGTCAGCCAGTCCGCTCGTGCCATGGGCCACCCTGCCCGCGCCTGACCTGGATTGGACCGCGTTCAAAAAATAAGGGTTCGCCGCGCGGCGACAGCCGGCCTGGGCCGCGGCTGCCCGGTGCGGCCGCCGGCATGATGTTTGTCGCGAGGGCGTGGCGGGGTAAATTCGCGGTACCTATGGCCGCGGTCGTCGCCACGATTTCTCGCCTGCACTGGCCGGCCTGGGTTCGCATGCGCGGAGCCGGTGCGACCGCCTGGATCTTGCTCGCCGCCGCCGGCTGGGGGTTTGGCGCGGCGGGCGTGTCCGTGGCGGTCCATGAGCATGAGCGCGCAGGCCAGTACGCCGCACTCGGCGGATTTACGACGGTCTCCGGACCCGGCGTAGGCGTGACGCTCAGCGACTCGGACCGGGTGGTCCCGGCCGGAAGTGATCCCAGCACGGCCTTGGTGCAGGACAGCGACCTGACCTTCCTCGTCATGATGCTGTGGTACGGGGGCGCGCGGGCGATCGCGATCAACGGCGAGCGCGTGACGACGCTGACCACCATCACCTCGTCGGGGCCGACGCTTCTCATCAACGGCCGCCGCCTGGTGGGCCCATTCGAAGTCGTCGCGGTAGGAGACCCGAGGGTGCTGCGCGGGGTCCTCGAGACGCGAGGCGGCTTTGCAGATCGTATGCGCCAAAGCGGCCTGGGCGTCCGGATCTCAGCGCATTCCGCGATTACGGTCCCCGCCGGCCGCGACGTCCCGCCCCCGCTCTTCTGACCGGCGCCTTCCCGGCCCGATCACCCGTTCGTCTGTCCTGTTCCCTCCTCGTGGCGGAAGTTCGCCGTTCGCGCCGAATAGTGGCGCTACCGCGTGAGGGCGAAGAGGGGCGCGGGCGCGGAAGGGGTGAGACGGAATGAAGCGATGGGGTCGGTTGTCGGCACTCGCGATATGCCTCGCGGTCGCATGCTCGCTGTTCGTGGGGCTGAGAGGCCAGGCGCAGGGTCAGGCCTACCGTCAGATTGCGCTCATCCAAATGCCCGGCGTACCGGTGCCGAAAGGGCCCTACAGTTTTGACATCAGCTGGGTCGATTCGACCACGCACCGATACTATCTGGGCGACCGTTCCACGAACGGGGTCGACGTCATCGATACGATGACGAACCGGTTTCTCTACCGGCTTGCGCAGGGACAGTTCGTCGGATTTACCGGCAAGAACGACACGTCGGGACCCGACGGCGTGCTGGTGATCCCCGAGCTGCAGCAGGCCTGGGTCGGCGACGGCAAGAGCCGCGTCAAGGTGATCGGTCTGCGGTCCGGGCTCGTTGTGGCGACGATTTCGACAGGGACGACGGCGAACCGCGCGGACGAACTCGCGTACGATCCTGCGGACCATCTCGTCGTGATTGCCAATAACGCGGACGACCCGCCGTTCATCACGTTTATCTCCACGACGGACCGGCGCGTCGTCGGCAAGATCGCGTATGCCGACGCCACCGACGGCATCGAGCAGGCGGTGTACGAACCGAAGAGCGGCATGTTTTACCTCAGCGTCCCGGAGACCAAGGCGCAGCCGGGCGGACGCATCGACCGCATCGACCCGAAGACGATGAAGATCGTCGCGAGCTTCCCCGTCGACGCCTGCCACCCCGGCGGCTTGACTGTTGGACCCCAGCAGCGCCTGCTGATCGGATGCAGCGACTTTTACCCGAACGTGCCGGGCCGGTCGATCGTGATCGACTCGAACGACGGACACGTCGTGGCCACGATCACGCAAGTGGGCGCATCCGACGAGGTGTGGTACAACCCGGGGGACAACCACTACTATCTCGCAGCGCGCAACTGGACCGCGAACGGCATGAAGGGCGGGCCGGTGACGCCCGTGCTCGGCATCGTCGACGCGGCCACGAACCAGTGGATCCAGAACGTGCCGACCGGAAACGCGGCGCACTCGGTGGCCGTGGACTCGTCGAATAATCACATTTTCGTTCCCGTGCCCAACGGGATCGCCGTGTTCGGGAAGTAGCACCGTCCCGGCCGCGGGATCGCGGTCCGGCCGTCCGTTGTAATCTCGCCGCGCCGCCGGAACTGATCCGGCGGCGCGGTCCCTATTGACCGTCCCGATCCGAGGAACGCCGGCGGTTGCCGGAGACATATAACTATCTTGACATCTATACATATAAATGCTACGGTGCCGGTACGCCAGTTTCGGGAGGCGAGAGGCATGCTCAACCGCATCGAACTGATCGGCCGCCTGACCAGGGATCCGGAACTCCGGTACGTGGCCAACGGACACGCGATGGCGCAGTTCACGGTCGCGGTCAACCGCGACTTCAAGAACGCCGCGGGCGAGCGCGAGGCCGACTTCATCCGCTGCGTCACTTGGCGCAAGCTGGCCGAACAGGTCGGCCAGTACTGCGGCAAAGGCCGTCTCGTCGCGGTGGAGGGGCGGCTGCAGACGCGCAATTACGAGCAGCCCGACGGCTCGCGACGTACCCTGACCGAGGTCATCGGCGACCGGGTCTGGTTCCTCGACAGCCGCCGCGCCGAGGGCGACGGCAACGGCCAGCAGACGGAAGGCGACGCGCAGGAATCGCAGCCGGAACTGATCGGCGATCCAGAGGAGGGGGCCCTCGAGACCGTCGTGGACACGTAGCACTTTTGGCCCGTGGCGGGGCCGCAGCCGGCGGAACAAGTTCGGGCCGCCGCCGGCGAACGGCAGGCGCGGCCCCGCCGCCGCCACGGCTCTCCCGGTCCCGCTCCGGTCGCGGTGTTTCCCCGTGAGCCCGCGCGGCGCTGCGCGCCCCGCTTCGTCCATCGTGATGCTCGGTCCCTTGCCCGAGGCGCGAATCCGGCGCCTACCCGATGCGCCGGCGTCGGACGCCGCGGTACGGTGGACGAGGGATTGAATCGATGGTGACACGGTCTCTTGCGCCGGGGCGGCCGGGTTCTGTCCGCGCGCCGTCGCAGCCAACGCCTCCGGGTGAGGCGTCGCCGCCCGGGCAACTCTTGCCCGCGGCGCAGCCGCTGCTCTGCCTGGCGAGCCTCCTGGCCGGCTGGCTGGTGGGCGGCACGGCGTCCCAGTGGGGCGGCCCGCTCTATGTCATCGCGTATCTCGCCGGCGGAACGGGCAGCGCCGTCACCGCGTGGACGGCGCTGCGCCGCGGCCGGATCGACGTCAATGTCTTGATGCTGGTCGCGGCCGCGGGGGCGGCCTCGCTCGGCGCCTGGGCCGAAGGCGGCGTACTGCTCTTCCTTTTTTCCTCGAGCAACGCCATGGAGTTCTACACGCTGGGACGCACGCGGCGGGCCATCCGAGCCCTCGTCGCTCTCCGGCCGGCGGTCGCGCTGGTGCGCCGTGACGGCGAGACGGCCGTCGTGCCGGCCGACACGCTCCGCATCGGCGACGTCGTGCTGGTCCGCCCGGCGGAACGGCTCGCGGCCGACGGCGTCGTAACGCTCGGGGAGTCGAGCATCGACCAGGCGCCGATCACCGGGGAGTCCATGCCGGTCGACGTCGCGCGGGGATCCGTCGTGTTTGCCGGCACGATCAACCAGCGCGGCGGTCTCGAGGTTCGCGTGACCAAGAACCCGCAGGACACGACCCTGGCCCGGATCATCGCGCTCGTCGAAGAGGCGCAGGCGGCCCAGGTGCCGGCGCAGCGGTTGATCGACCGGTTCGGGCAGATCTACGCGGTGGTGATCATCGCAGGGTCGGCCGTCGCCTACGGCGTCATGGTGGCCGCGGGCATCGGCGGCGGCACCGCGCTCTATCGGGCGATCACGCTGCTGGTGGTCGCGTCTCCCTGCGCCATCGTCATCTCGACGCCGGCCGCGATCCTGTCGGCGATCGCCAACGCCGCGCGGCGCGGCATTTTGTTCAAGGGCGGCGCGTTTCTGGAGGCTCTCGCCCGCGTGGACACCGTCGTCTTCGACAAGACCGGTACGTTGACGGTCGGGCGTCCGGCGGTGACCAATGTTGTGGCGATCCAGGGGGACGAGCGCGGGGTCCTGGCGACAGCGGCCGGCCTGGAGCAGCGCTCCGAGCATGCGCTGGCCGATGCGGTCATCGGCGCCTGCAGCGACCGGGACATCGCGATCGCGCCCGCGGACTCTTTTGAAAGTGTGACCGGCCGGGGCGTGCGCGGCCGGCTCGCCGGCGCCGTCGTGCGCGTGGGCAGCGAGGCCTTCATGCGCGAGGAAGGGGTGGCGATCCCCGAACGCCTTCGCCCTACCGTGACGCGCCTTCAGATGGAGGGCAAGACACTGATCTACGTGGCGACCGGCCGCCTGGACGGCGTGATCGCCGTCGCCGATGTCCCGCGGCCGCAGGCCGCGGCGGCGCTGCGGTCACTTCGGGCGCTCGGCATCACGCGGCTGGTGATGCTCACCGGCGATAACGCGCAGGCGGCCGCGGCCGTGGCCGGACGTCTCGGCATCACGGACGTGCGCGCCGAGCTGCTGCCGGACCAAAAGGCCGAGGCGGTCCGCCTGCTCGAAACGGCGGGGCAGGTCGCCGTCGTGGGCGACGGGGTCAACGACGCGCCCGCGCTCGCCGCCGCACACGTCGGCATCGCCATGGGGGCCGCCGGCACCGACGCGGCCCTCGAGACCGCCGACGTCGTGTTGATGGGGGACGACCTCACGCGGCTGCCGTACGCCATCGGCCTCAGCCGGCGGACGCGCCGCGTGGTGGCGCAGAACCTGACGCTGGCGTCGCTTGTCATCGCGGGACTGATCGCGCTCACGCTGGGATTCGGTCTGCGGCTGGCCTTCGGGGTCGTGGGCCATGAAGGCAGCACCGTCGTGGTCGTCCTGAACGGCATCCGGCTGCTGGTCTACCGGCCGCGGCCGGCCTAGATCTCGATCCCGCCTCCCGCCTGCCGATTATTACGCGTTGTTAACATTTGCCTTAACGTCCTCCTAACCACGGCAGGCCGGCTCCGCTGCATCATGGAGGCGGTGATCGAACGCCGGCACAGCCGGGCCCGACCGGCGCGGCAATCACTCTCGAGGAGGAGGACGATCAATGAGACGACGCAGTCACACCATTCTCGCCGCGGGGGCTCTCACGATCGCGGCCGCCGCGACCGTGTGGCAAATCACGGCGGGGGCCGGATCGCTTCCCGCGACGCGCGCGGCGGCCGCGCCGGCCACGCCCATCCGCGTGTCGCAGGCCTCGCAGCAGTTCGTGATCGATCCCCAGGCGTCCGCGGCATCGTATCACGTGGGCGAGACGTTCTTCCGAAACAATCAGTTCAAAGTCGCCGTCGGCGTCACGCACGGGATCCAGGGCGCGGTCTACGTCGACGGCGCCCATCCCGACCAGAGCAAGATCGGCCCGATTACGGTCAACGTGAACCAGCTCACCTCGGACAGCGGGCATCGAGACAGAGAGATCCGGGGCCGCTGGCTGGAGTCGGACAAGTACCCGACCGCGGTGTTCACGGCGACCTCGATCGAGGGGCTGCCGAAGACGGCGGCCGCCGGACAGACCATCCACGTCCGCATCGCGGGCAACCTCACAGTGCACGATGTGGCGAAGCCCGCGGTCTTTACCGGGACGCTGCAGTACGCCGGCGACACCCTCACCGGCAACGTGGAGTCGACGGTGTCGATGACCGATTTTGGCTTCGATCCGCCCAGCATCATGATGCTGCAGACGGAGAACAAGGTCACGCTCGATTTCCAGTTCACCGCGCACCCGCTCGCGGGGTAGGCGCGGTACGCCATCGGCCCCGGCCGCCCCTCGCGGCCGCGGCGGCAAGGGAGTGAGCCGATGAACACACGTACTCGCAGACGCAACCGCGGGCTCAGGTGGGGCCTGACCGCGGTGTCGCTGGTGGCCACGCTCCTCGGGTGGAAGAGCTTTGCCGGCGCCGGGCCTCAGGCGGGCGCGCCGTCCGTCGAGGCGCCCTCCGCCGTGTCGTCCGCGCCCGCGCCGGATCCGGCCCAGTACGTCCGTATGGCCGTCGTCACCGGGCCGAACGGGCAGCTCTATCTCGTCCCGCTGGCGGCCGGTTCCGGGTCCGCCCCGGCGCCGATCGTGCGGACGCAGTCGTCGCGCTGACCGGAGGCCCGCCATGACGTGCGTCGCGACGTCACCGTCCGCGGAGCTCCGGCGCGCCGCGTTCCGGGCGATGGGAAGCGAGATGACGCTTCTTACCGCCGCCGGCCGCCCGGATGCGGCGGCCCGTTTGACCGCCGTGCATTCCATGATCGACGGGTTCGAGGAGCGTCTCAGCCGCTTCCGCGAGTCCAGCGAACTGTGCCGGCTCAACGCACAGCCGGGCCGGCCGGTGCCGGTCAGCGACGAGCTGTGGGACGTGCTGACCCACGCGATCGACGGAGCGCGGCGCACGAACGGCCTCTACGATCCGACGATCCTCGAGGCTCTCGAACGCGCGGGCTACGATCGGCCGTTTGACGCGGTTCGAGACCGCGGCGACCTGCCGGCGCCGGTCGCGCACCGCGCGGCGTGGCAGGACATCGGGCTGGATTCCGCCGCCCGCACGGTCACGCTGCCGCCGGGAGTGCGCCTCGACTTCGGGGGCATCGGCAAGGCCTGGGCCGCCGACCGGGCGGCCGCCGTGCTATCGTCCGTTGGGCCCTGCCTCGTCGACGCAGGTGGGGATATTTCGGTGCGGGGGGTGCCGGCCGGCTGGCGCGGGTGGCCGGTGGGCGTCACCGATCCCCGCAACCCCGCCGAGACCCTCACGGTAATCGCCGCGGCGGATTGCGGCGTGGCGACGTCCGGGATCGATGTCCGGCATTGGCGCCGCGGCGGCCAAATGTGCCATCATATCATTGATCCGCGAAGCGGAAAGCCGGCCGAGACGGATCTTTTGTCTGTCACAGTCGTCGCGTCGGATGCGAAGGAGGCCAATCTGTACGCCGTCGCAACGATGATCCTCGGTTCGGACGCCGGCATGCGGTATCTTGCCGCGCAGCGCGGGGTCGACGCCCTGGCCGTCCGGCAGGACGGCGGGCTGCGCTGCACCGAGGGATTTTGGGCCTACGTGTGGTCCGAGCCGCGCCCGGAAAGGCGCGCCGATGCATAACTGGCTGACCCTCATCGCGGCGTCGTTGAGCGGGCCCGAGCCGCGGGCTTACTGGTATCTCAGCCGCGCCGCCGGCCTGACGGCGTACGGCCTCTTGTGGCTCGCCATCGTCCTCGGCCTGTCGCTCTCCAACCGCCTGGCGCGGGTGTGGCCGGGCGGCCCCACCGCCGCCGACCTCCACCAATTCGCGAGCCTGCTCGCGCTGGTCTTCGCGACGGTCCACGGGCTCGCGCTTCTCGGGGATCAGTACATCGGCTATACGTTCGCGCAGATTCTCGTGCCGTTTGCCGGGACCGCGTATCGGCCGCTGTGGGTCGGGCTGGGGCAGGTCGGATTTTACCTGGCCGCGGTGGTCGCCTTCAGCGTGTACCTGCGGGACTCGATCGGCTACCGCGCCTGGCGCACGCTGCACTACCTGAGCTTCGCCGTGTACATCCTGGCCACGGTGCACGCGCTCGGCGCCGGTACGGACAGCGCGTCTCCCCAGGCGTTCTTCATCTATTGGGCCGGGGCGGTCGTCGTGGGTCTGCTGACCGTCCGGCGCGTCCTCGCCGGCGGGCCGCGGTCCGCCGGGGCGCATGGGTAACGGCGGTGGTACCCGGACAAAGGTGCTCGTCATCGAAGACGACGAGGGCATTGCGGAACCGCTGATCTTCGGCCTGCGCGATGAGGGCTTCGAGGTGCATCACGCGTCGGGCGGCCGCGCGGGCCTCCAGCTGGCGCGCGAGACGCACCCCGACGTGGTGCTGCTCGACGTGATGCTGCCGGACGTCGACGGGTTCACCGTGTGCCGGACGCTGCGCAAGGAATCCTCGGTGCCGATTTTGATGCTGACGGCGCGCGGTCAGGAACTGGAGAAGGTGATGGGGCTCGAAGTCGGGGCGGACGACTACGTGGTGAAGCCGTTCAGTTTTCGCGAGCTCGTGTCGCGCCTCCGCGCGATTCTGCGGCGCCGTGCGCTGGACCGCGGCGAGGCTCCGCCGGCGGACCGCCTCAGCGCCGGACCGATCGTCCTCGAGCGCACGGCCCGCCGCGTGTGGCGGAGCGGCCGCCCGGTCGAGCTGCGGCCGCGCGAGTTCGACCTCCTGCGGATCCTTGTCGAGCACGCCGGTCGGGCGTTGACGCGCGAGGAACTGCTGACGCAGGTGTGGGGCGCCGAATGGGTGGGCGACCCGCGAACGCTGGACGTCCATATCCACTGGCTGCGGGAGAAACTGGACGACCCGGCGGAGCCCACGCTGATCGAGACGGTGCGCGGTCACGGGTACCGGCTCGTGGACCGGCCTCCGCCCGCCCCCGATGGCCCGTAGCCTCCGCGCCCATCTGCTGGTGACGTTCCTGGCCGTCGCCATCCTCGGACTGGGCGGACTCACCGTGTGGACCGGCCAGCGGCTGCAGGCGATCCGTCTCGAGCAGGCCAAGCAGAATCTCGCGCTGCAGGCGGAGCTCATCGCGGCGGCGGTTCGCGAGCCGCTGGAGCGCCTGCGCGGCGGCGAGGCCGAAGAGCATCTGACGCTCGCCGCCCTGACGCAGTCGTACGCTCGCAGCATCGGCGGACGCGTGACCGTGATCTCCCCGGACCTCCGCGTCCTGGCGAGCTCCGATGCGCGTCTCGCCGGCCGCCTGATCGACGCGCCGGAAGTCAACGCGGCGCGGGAAGGCCGCGAGCAATTCGCGCTGCGCCACGACGCGGCGGCGGGCGGCGACAGTCTGTTCGTCGCCGCCCGTGTCGGGCGGGAGGGCGGGCCGATCCCGCTCGCGTTCGTGCAGCTCGCCATTCCCGCCACCGGCATCTACACCGAGATCCGCCGGACCTGGCTCGGCCTGCTCCTGTCCGGGGGCGTGCTGCTGCTCGCGACGGTGGCGGCGAGCGCGCTGCTGGCACGCCGGATCGCCGCGCCCATCCACAGCCTGACGGAGGTCACGGAGGCGATGGCGGCCGGTGCACTGGTGCAGCCGGTGACGCCCGCCGGTCCGGAAGAGGTGGAGCGGCTTGGGCGAGCCTTCAATCGGATGGCCGAGCGCGTGCGGGACACCCTCGCCCATCAAGAAGCGTTCGTCGCGCATGCCGCGCACGAGCTTCGATCGCCGCTTACCAATCTGCGGCTGCGCCTGGAACTGCTGCAGGCGCCGCAGCATCCGCACGACGAGATGACGCGGCGCTACCTCGCGGAGATGACCCAGCAGGTCGCCTCCATGCAGCGACTCGTCGACCATCTTCTGGCGCTGTCCGCGCTCGACGAGGACCATCAGGCGTCCCGGACCCCGTTGGATCTGTCGCCGCTCCTGTATGAACTGGCCGACGAGATGGGCCCGCTGGCGAGAGCCGCGGGGCTGGATCTCGCCGTCGACGTCCCCGCGCACCTGCCGCTCGTGAGCGCGAACGCCGACCAGATGCGGATCGTCGTCCGGAACCTCCTCGACAACGCCGTCAAATACACGCCGGCGCCGGGCCGAGTGACGCTCGCCGCGGCACGGGACCGCGGCACGGTCGTGCTGCGCGTGACGGACACGGGTGTCGGGATCCCGCCGGACCAGCTGCCGTTGGTGTTCGACCGCTTCTACCGCGTAGAAGGCGGCGGCGCCCGGCGGGTCGGCGGTTCCGGGCTGGGCCTCGCGCTCGTGCAGGGGATCGTCAAAGCGCACGGCGGCGAGATCCGGCTCGACAGCGAACCTGGGCGCGGCACAACAAGTACCGTGCGCCTGCCCGCGGCGGCGCCGAACGCGGAATCGAGCAACCGGAGAGGTCTCACTTAAAAAGGGGGGCGCTTCCTTGGCGGTACGCTTGAACTGGCCGGTTGAACTGCATCCGATGCTGGTGCACTTTTCGATCGCGCTGCTGTGCTTCGCCTTCTTCCTGGACGTCGTGGCGTGGCTGCGCGGCTCGCCATCCGCGCGCACGGCGGCCCTCTATTCGCTGATCGCGGGTGCCGTCGCGACGGCGGTGTCCCTCCTCAGCGGGCTGATCACCCCGGAAGCCCGCGAGCACGAGGGGCGGGGCGCCCTCGAGGGACTCGCCCAGCAGGGGTTCAGCCTGCAGCGATTCTTCAGCGGGCGCGTTGTCGAAGTCCACAAGCACTGGGCCTACGTTCTGCTCGCACTCGTGGTCGTCTGGCTCGTCGTGCGCCTCGCGGCCGAAGGACGGGCGGTGCGCTGGCATCGCCTCGCCACGGGCGTCGGGGTGCTCGCCCTCATCGCGCTGGTGGCGACGGGCTATTACGGCGGCGACCTGGTCTATGGGCGGCCGGGCCGCGAGCGCGAGCGGGGCGATCGTGCGCCGATCGTGCGGACCGTCCAGGACGCCCGCGCGCCGCTGCCCGCCGGGCGGTAGGCACCGACGCTTACCAGAGGGACCACCATCATCTTCGGTAGCCTAGTGAGGCAGAGAGTCTGGCGGCTGAATCTGTGGCGAGGGCAGCGAGCTCCTTCTCGCGGCCGCGGTTGCGATTGTCAGGCCATGTAATAATCAGATCGCCGATCACCCTAACCGGATTGTAGACAGGCGCAGAGGCACCCACGGCGCCAGGGAACCGTTCGCCGTGGCTCAAGACGTAGCCACGGCGACGTGCCTGTTTGAGCTGCTGGCGCAGCTGCGCCTTAGAAATCGGTTTGAGGCCGGGGACGCGGTCCGGCAGGGCGGCCAACACAGCGTTCTGTTCCGCTTCTGGTAAGAACGCGAGGATGCCCTTACCGCTCGACCCCAAGTGGAGATCACTCCATTCGCGAAGCGAGCGCCAAATGTAGCGGACGGTCTGGGTAGATTCCACCGCGTCGACCGCAAAGAACTGACGGCGCCCCGGATCATACAGCGTCAGCATCACGGTCTCGCCGGCGACGCGCGCCGTTTCCTCCAATACCGCGCGCGCGCGCCGAGTTACATCCAGGCCATCGAGGAGGAGGGACGCGATGCGGACAAGCGACGGACCGGAGACGAAACGGCCGGGACGTTCAGCCGCGGTGAGCAAGCCGTACCCGTGCATCTCGTGCAAGATCCGGTGCACGGCACTTCTCGGCAGATGAATGGCGGCCGTCAGGTCGCGTACCCCCCATTCGCCTTTTTCAGCGAACGCCTCGACGACCCGAAGCCAGCGCTCCATCGGTTTGAGCTTGGCTCTGCAGCGTCCGGCGGTCATCGGGCGCGTTCCCCCACGCGTTGCCGGAGGGCGGGGCAGCGGGGCCCTTGACAGCGCGGCGTCGCGTTTTCTAAACTGTCGGCAATTCGAGTTGAACGAGACATCTGTCCCATTTTACTCTAGCGGAGGACAAGTGGCCAGAGTGACCTACCGGAGGGCGCTCGTCGGCACCGGGACAGATGCCGTCTGCTTCCACGGACGGAGTGTCCGCTCCTGACGCCGGAAACGGCGCTCGAGGCGGGTGCTCGCCCGCTTGACGATCGGCCGCCCCATGGCCTGGCGCGACTGGACACGCTGGACAGCATCCAGCGTCGGGTCCTGTGGTTAAGCGCGCTGATCGTCCACCACGCCAACAATATCAGGCCCAACGCCAGCGGCATCAAGGTTGGCGGGCACCAGGCGTCGAGTGCGTCGGTGGTTTCGATCATGACCGCGCTCTTCTTCGACTTCATGCGGGGAGGAGATCGGGTTGCGGTCAAGCCGCACGCCGCTCCGGTATTGCATGCCATCCACTACCTGCTCGGAAGCCTAGATAGGCGATACCTGACGACGCTGCGGGCGTATCATGGGCTTCAAGCCTATCCGAGCCGGACAAAGGATCCGTATCCAGTGGATTTTTCGACCGGCTCCGTCGGTCTTGGTGCGGTGGCGCCCAATTTCGCCGCGTTAGTTGACCGCTACGTCCAGGCGCGATTCGGAACGACGGACCATCCCGCGCACCGCTTTATCGCGGTCATCGGGGATGCCGAGCTGGATGAGGGCTCGGTGTGGGAAGCGGTGGCGGAGCCGGCGCTCGCTCATCTCAACAATATTCTGTGGATCGTGGATTTGAACCGCCAGTCATTGGATCGCGTAGTCCCCGGTATCCGGGTTCGCCAATTGGAAGAGATGTTCCGGGCCAACGGTTGGGGCGTGTTCGAGGCGAAATACGGCCGCCGCCTGCAGGCCGTGTTCTCCGAGCCCGGGGGAGAATCTCTCAAGCGGCGAATCGATGAGATGCCCAACGAAGAATACCAGCTCCTCCTTCGCTCGGACGCGAAAACGATCCACCAAGCGCTCGGGGAAACGTGCCTCGTCGACCGATCCGACGAGGAGGTCAGGGGCCTGTTGGCCGACCTTGGCGGGCACGATCTCGACGTGCTCCGCGGCGTTCTCGCGGAAGCCGACGCGAATCCCATGCCTTCCGTGATCTTTGCCTACACCATCAAAGGCTGGGAACTTCCGATCGCGGGCGACCCATTGAATCACTCGGCGTTGTTGTCTGCGGAGCAGATGGAGGACCTGAGGGTCCGCCTTGGGATCTCGCCGGATGACGTGTGGGCCGGGTTCCCAGAAATGAGCGCAGAGGCGGCACTGTGCGCGGATCGCGGGCGCCTCTTTGCACGCCCTTCCCCTCGGCCACGGCAGAGCATCGAGCTCCCGTCCGATCTCGGCCGTGACTACGGGGCCGTCAACTCTACGCAGCGCGCGTTCGGACAAATTCTTACAACGCTCCGCCGGATCGCGCCTGAGGCAGGCCGGCGTGTGGTTACGCTCAGCCCAGACGTTGCCACGTCCACGAATCTGGGAGGATGGATCAACCAGGTGGGGGTATGGAGCCCCCGGGAAGAGCGCGATCCGTTTACCGCGCTGGGCCCTCGACTCATCAAGTGGGAACGTACGCCGGATGGGCAGCACTTGGAGCTCGGTATTTCCGAAACCAACCTGCTGATGGCCCTGGGGCAGTTGGGATTGTCCGCGGAGGCGAACGGGCAGCCGCTCTTCCCGATCGGCACCTTGTACGATCCATTTGTTGCCCGGGCGCTCGATGCGTTTGTCTATGCACTGTACTCCGGCGGCAGGTTCATCCTCGTGGGCACACCGTCGGGCATCACCCTCTCCACCGAGGGGGGCGCGCACCAATCGGTCATTACACCGGCGATCGGGCTCTCGCTGCCGGGGGTCGTGTACTATGAGCCGTGCTTCACGCTCGAGCTGGAGTGGATTCTCCTGGAGGCGTTGCGTGCCTTACACCGGGAGGACGATCCGAAGTCCGCGTACCTGAGGCTGAGCACGGCCCCGATCGACCAGCGGCTGCTCGCCGTCCGTGACCGGGACGATCTCCGAGCCAAGGTCCTTTCGGGCGCCTATCGGCTGATTGACAGGACGGCCGAACCCGGGTGCGTGCCGGGCCGGAACCTGGTGGAAATCTGGGCGACAGGCGTCATGGTCCCGGAGGCCGTGCGGGCTTCGGTCGAGCTTCTCCAAGACGGGTACTACGCGAACGTCGTGAACTGCGTCAGCCCTGACCTCGTGTACCATGCCTGGCAGGGCGGCGTCGTTCGGAGCCTTGAAACGATTCGCCCTGAGCCGCTCGAGGCGGTCGTAGATGCCCCGATCGTCACGGTCCTGGACGGCCATCCCTCTGCCTTGGCGTGGGTAGGGAGCATGACGGGCCAGAGGACGTATCCGCTCGGTGTGACGCGTTTTGGAGAGTCGGGATCGCCGTCGGAGCTCTACCAAGCGTGTCGGATCGACTGGGAGTCCATCTACGCTGCGTGTTGTGTTGCGCTCCATGCGCCGTGATCGAATTCTTGTCGGCATGAGGTAACGGGGGGGGGAGTCCGTGGCAGCTGCCAGCGCGATTGTGATCAGGTCCGATACTCCGGCCGGCGTCACGAGGTTCCTCTCCGGCTGCGCGCCGCGAACGGGTGACCCGGCGTGCATCTGATTCTCAACTCGTTCGGTTTTGGTTTGGTGACCGCGTCAGTCCTTGCGTTGGCCGCCGTCGGCGTGACGTTGCAGTTTGGAGTCACCAACTATGTCAACTTCGCGTATGGCGAGTTCCTCACCGTCGGAGCATACCTAACCTGGATGCTCAACGTTCAGCTCCATGTCAATTTCTGGCTCGCGGCGGCCGGGGGCGCGATCGTGACAGGCCTCGGCGCCGTCGCCATCAGCGAGTTCGTCCTCAAGCCGTTTGTGCGACGCGGCGCGAGACTACTGTTCTTGCTCATCGTGACCCTCGGCCTGTCGTTGATACTTGCCAATGTGTTTCAGATACTCTGGGGCACCGACTTCCGAAAGTTCGCCATCGCCAATCAACAAGTCTTCTCCGCCGGCCCTCTCATTTTCACGCCGAACCAGATCATCATCATGGCGATTGGTATTGGAGCCATGCTCGCGATTCACTGGCTTCTCAAGCACACCAAACTGGGTAAGGCAATGCGTGCGATGTCTGACAATCTGAGCTTGGCCCGCGTAAGCGGCGTCGACACGGATCGCGTCACACGGTGGACGTGGTTCATCAGCGGGTGTTTGGCGGGCCTGGCGGGAGTGATGCTGGCGCTGAGCGCGGAGGGATTCCAGCCTTCATTTGGCGAGCAATTTCTGTTCGTCATCTTCGCGTCTGTGGTTCTCGGGGGCGTCGGCCAACCGTACGGTGCGATGCTGGGGGCTTTGATCATCGGCGTCGTGACGGAGATGTCGGCGGCGGTACTCAGCTCGGCCCTGAAGGGCGATGTGGCCTTCCTTGTGCTGATCGTGATGATCTTGATCCGGCCGCAGGGACTCATTCCCTCTCAGGGAAAGGCGTAGGCGATGAACGATATCGTCTATTACATGGCGACATTGGCCGTGCTGTTCTGCATCTACAATATCTTGACGTTGGGCCTCAATATTCAGTTTGGGTACACGGGCATTCTGGACTTCGCCTACATCACATTTCTGGCGGCCGGTGCCTACTTCGCCGGAGTCAGTGCGCTGCCGCGGGCGGGCGGAACAGATCAAGAGTACATCTTGGGATTGAGTTGGCCCTTCCCGCTTACGCTCGCGCTCGGTGCGGTGGTCGCGGGTCTTTTGGGGGTCGCGGTTGGTGGAACGATCCTGTCGCGCTGGAATCTACGCAGCGATTACCTTGGCATCGTTACGGTGGCGTTCGGTACGATCTGCTACGACCTGGTCGGCAACCTGACGCCCCTGTTCAATGGATGGTTCGGACTGCGGGGAATTCCGCAGCCGCTGAACCGCTTACTGAATCTCAATCCGAATACATACACCTTGTTCTTCCTGGGTGTCTGCGTCGTGATCATGCTGGTGCTGTGGCTCGTCGCGAACCGCATCTATCACTCGCCCTTGGGCCGCACGATGCGGGCGATCAGAGAAGATGTCGACGTTGCGGCGACGTTTGGCAAGGACACGGTGAAGGTGCGAATGCTTGCCATGTGCATCGGCTGTGTGTACGCGGGCATCGCCGGAGGTTTGTTGATCGAGTTTATTGGCGGAATTGCCCCTGACTCGTGGACCACCGCGGAGACATTCATCGTCTGGGCCGCGATGATTATCGGCGGGCAGGGGAACAATCTCGGCGCGGCGGTCGGTACGCTGCTCGTCACCGTGGTCTTCATCGAGGGTACGCGCTTTCTCCCCCCGGTGCCGGGGCACCCGTTGCTGATCGCTGCGGCCCGCAACATCGCGATCGGAGTCCTGTTAATCGTCACGCTGCGATTCCACCCCCAAGGGCTGGTTCCGGAACGCAGGGCGCGTGCCCCACGGGGTTGGCAGGCGCCGGGCGCCCCAATGCCGGCGTCATCGCTGAGCAACAACCCCGGGGTGGGGCGATGACCGGCGGCATTCTCGTTGTCGAAGGTTTGAACCATGCATTCGGCGGCGTGAAAGCGGTAGCGGGCTGCACCTTCAGTTTGGATGCGGGGCGCGTAGGCGCGCTGATCGGACCCAACGGCGCCGGCAAATCGACCGTCGTTAATCTACTTGCAGGCGCTCTCCCGCTGCAGCGAGGCAGGATCGTGTTTGAAGGTGGCGACATCGGCGGCTGGCCGATGTATCGCATTGCGCGGCGGGGCCTGATTCGGACATTTCAGCTATCGAGGGAATTCGGCGGCCTGAGTGTGCTGGAGAACATGCTGGTGCCCCCTCCGCACCAGCAGGGCGAGGATCTGCTGAACGCCTTGTTCCGCCCAAGTGTGGGACGATGCGAAGATCGCCGCCATGTGAGCAAGGCGCTGGAGGTCCTCAACACATTTGGTTTGTACAATCTGCGGGACCAGTACGCGCGAAACCTGAGCGGCGGTGAGAAGCGGCTCTTGGAGCTGGCCCGCGCGGTGATGGCCGAGCCGAAGCTGCTGGTCCTTGATGAGCCCATGGCCGGCGTGAACCCTGCACTCGTGGAGCGGCTGTGTGAGCACATTCTGCGGCTTCGCGAAGCCGGCATCACATTGCTTCTGGTTGAGCACAACCTGCGTGTCGTCGACCAGATTTGCGATCAGGTGATCGTCATGGCCTACGGCCGGACGCTGGCCGTCGGGCAAATGGCCGAGCTGCGCGCTCATCCTGAGGTGATTCGAGCGTACTTAGGGAGTGCCGAAGCGTGAGACAGGCTGCGGCGCATTGTGCGAGGTACGGGAATTGACTGCCGTTTGCGCGGAGCGCCTCACCGCCGGTTATGGGGCGGTGCCGGCCATCACGAACGTGTCCGTTCGCGCGGACGCCGGCTCCATTGTGGCGGTTGTCGGCCCGAACGGGGCCGGCAAATCGACGCTGCTGAAGGCCATGTTTGGGTTGCTTCGAGCCGTTGAGGGCACCGTCATGATCGGTGCGCAGGATGTGACCGGGTGGCCGCCGCACCGGATCGCACAATGCGGGATGGCCTACGTCCCGCAGGTGGACAACGTGTTCCCTTCGATGACGATCCTCGAGAATCTCGAGATGGGCGCCTTCATGCAGCGAGGAGACATCCGGCCGCGACTCGACAGCGTGTTCTCGATGTTCCCTGACTTGGCGGCGGCCAGGGGGCGGAAGGCAACGACGCTGAGCGGCGGTCAGCGAACCATGCTGGCGATGGCGCGCGGCCTCATGTTGGATCCGCAGGTGCTGCTGCTCGATGAGCCAACCGCCGGGCTTTCACCCCCCAACGTGGCCGTTGTTTGGCGGCAGGTTCGGCGCATCGCCGAGGCCGGGACGACCGTGTTCGTGGTGGAGCAGAATGTGGATCTCGCGATTGCGAACGCAACCTGGGTGTACGTGATGACCAATGGCCAGAACGCGATCGACGGGCCGGCCGACAGGATTGGGCAGCGAGATCTGGCGGAACTGTTTCTGGCGAAGGGGGTGGACCGGCAGCGAGATGTGTGAGGCATCGGCGAAGAGCACGAGACTGAGAGCCCGGGGGGTCATGCAGATGCGACGGAGTCGATTCGGCGGCGCAATGGTGGGTTTGGCGGTCATCGCCGTGGGCGCCTTGATCGCCACGTGCGGTGGAGCGGCGAGCTCGGGGGCCAGCCCGCCCATAATCGTGGCTGAGCTCTTTCCGCTTACGGGTCTTCACGCCCATGTCGGTCAGTGGTTCGTTCATGGGGCCCAGGTAGCGGTGGCCGATGTGAATGAGAACGGCGGGGTACTGGGGCGGCAGTTAAGCGTGATATCGGCTGATACCGGCGGAGACCCGACGGATGCGGTAACGGCCTGGCATCGGCTCTACCTACAGCACCCATCGTTCGAGATCGGTCCGGCCATGCCCGATTTCGACGGCGTCGCGGCATTATACGATCCGGCCAAGCTGGTGGAATTCACGGAGGCAGGATCAAACGCATTTGACCACATGACGTACAAGTATGTCTATCGTGCCAACCCTTCGGACTCTACCCTGAGTATTTCCATGGCGTACTATGCGATCTTCAAGCAATACAAGACGGCAGCTCTTCTCTTCGAGTCAACGCCCAACGCCTACGGAGAAGTGCCCGATCTTGTTGCGGCGTACAAAAGACATGGTGGCAAGGTACTCGACATTGAGAAGTTGGCGCCGGGTCAGAGTTCATACAGAACGGAGATCCAGAAAGCCTTTGCGACCCCACCTCAGGTCGTCTTCATCGCCGTCTCGGTGGCGACCGCCAATACGGTATTTACTGAAATAAGGCAGCTTGGGCATCTCAACGTTCCGTTCGTCACCGACAATAGCAACGGTCCTGAGTTTGCGCAGGCCATGGGTCTCGATGACGCCAGCAAGTATCTGGTCGGTGCGAGCGGGGCTCCGCCTTCCGGACCGGCATGGCAGCATTTCACAGCCATGTATCAGAAGGTGGTGGGAAAGAATCAGCCGGATACGCTGTCGGAGAACATGTACGACGCGGTTGTGATCGCATCGCTCGCGATGACCGACGCCAAGTCGGCGGATCCGGCGATCTTCAACGACAAAATACTGGACGTGGCAAACCCCCCGGGGACGGTTTGTTACTTCTACTCTCAATGCCTCAAATTGCTGACCGCGGGCAAGAAAATCAGCTATCAGGGCGCGACCGGCAGCACGGGTTACAACAAATACCACAACATCTTCGGCACGTGGAGTATTCAGGGATGGACGTCAAGCGGAGAGCGTGTGCATCTGATGACGGTGCCGGCCTCCGCGATGTCGACATTCTGAACTCCGGTGTCATACGCGGTGGGATGCCGCGTGTGCCGCGGCAGAGCCCTGGAGTCGGGTCCGGCCGCGGCTGAAGGACGTGCCGGGGCGACCGCGGCGCACTGCGGGGAGGAGATCATGCGGTGAAGGCGTCAGACGGCTGGCTAATCGGAGTAGACATCGGCGGCACCTTTACCGACGTCGTCGCGGTGGACGGTTCCAGTGGAGCCTACGTGACCGGAAAGGTGTTGACGACGCCGCAGCCGCTGGACGGTGTGTTTCACGCGCTCGAAGCGATCCGTGCCAAGGCAGATGTCGAATTGCGCGGAGCTGAGTTTTTCGTCCATGCGACCACGCTGGCCTCGAATACGCTGATCGAGCGAACGGGAGCGAAAGTCGGCCTCATGACGACGGCCGGCTTTCGCGACATCATCGAGATCGGCCAGGAAGATCGGTATGACTTGTACGACCTTCAGATCGACCTTCCCACCGCTTTGGTGCCGCGTCAATGGCGCTGCGGGATCGTCGAGCGGGTGACCGCCACGGGCCAAATCCATACGCAATTGGACGGCCGGTCGGTGCTCGCGGCGATTGAGCAGCTGCGAGATCGGGACGCGATTGCGGTTTGCTTCTTGAACTCGTACGCTAATGGTGAACACGAAAAGCAAGCGGCAGAGATGATCGCCCGTGAGTGCCCCGATACATACTTCAGCACGTCGTCGGAGATCGCCCCGATTGTACGCGAATACGAGAGGTTCATGGCCGCAGTGATCAATGCATATGTCGGCCCGCGCATCTCTTCCTACCTGCGGGACTTGTCGGAATCGCTGCTTCGACGGGGGTTCAGCGGTCGCGTAGGCATCATGAAGTCCGACGGGGGCATGTGTTCTCCCGAAGAGGCGAGCCGGCATCCGGCGCGGATCCTCGAATCGGGGCCGGCGGCCGGGATCATCGCCGCAAGCGCAGTCGCGCAGCGGTCGGGAGAGTCGTTGAGCGTGGCGCTGGATATCGGAGGAACGACAGCCAAAGCCTGCTTGGTGAGAGAAGGCATTCCGGCCCTCACGGAGGAGCTGCGGGTCGCGAGGCTCCACAGACTTGTCGATGGGAGCGGTCTCCCGTTGCGGCTGCCGAGTCTTGACTTGATTGAAATCGGCGCCGGCGGCGGCAGCATCGCCTCGATTAACAGCCTTGGGCTGCTTCAAGTTGGGCCTTCCAGCGCGGGTGCAAACCCCGGCCCGGCGTGTTACGGACGGGGGGGGGAGTTGCCGACCGTTACGGATGCCGACGTGGTGTTGGGTTATGTGGGAGCCGCCGACTTTGCGGGCGGCGATCTTCAGCTGAACGCCGCACGCGCCCATCAAGCGATCGAGACGCACATACTCAGCAGGACCGGCACCCGCGATCCGATTGTGGCCGCGTGGGGCATCTACGATGTCGTGAATGAGAACATGAGCCGTGCCGTACGCCTGCACTGCTTGGAACACGGCATCGATCCAGGCGCGGTCACGCTGATTGCGACCGGAGGCGCGGGGCCGGTTCACGCCTCCGGAATCATGTCCAAGATCGGAGCTGTTCGCGTGATCTGTCCCGTGGATGCGGGTGTTGGCTCGGCCATCGGGTTGTTGCTTGCACCTCGGACCGTCGACCAGTCGGTGGCCCAGATCGTGCAACTGGAAGATCTCACTCCCGACGAGCTGCGGCGCCGTCTGCTGGCAGTAGAAGGGGAGCTGCGCTCCGGACAAACCGAGAACGGTGCTGCCATGACGGCGACTCACCACCTGAATATGCGGGTCCAGGGACAGGCGTATGATGTGGAGTTGCCGGTTACCCCGGAGGCGCCGCTCGACGGATTGGTCCACGCGTTTCGAAGGGAATATGAGGTGAGGTTCGGGAGGCCGCCGTGGCCCGGGAAACTGGAGATCGTCGGCTGGGGTGTGCGACTGACTCAGGCGCCGTCCGCCACGCCCCGCCGCAAGAGGCTCACGGCTTCCCAGCCCCGATCCGCAACGACCCGCCGTGCATATTTCGGACCACGCCGCTCGTGGATGGACGCCAAGGTGCTGGACCGCGCGTCCTTGTCTCCCGGCATGAGCGGCGCGGGTCCGATCTTGATTCAAGATGAAGCATCGACAATCGTCGTAGGACCTGCGCATCGCATGACCGTGGATCGGGAAGGAAATGTCGTGATCCATTCCGCCAACGGAGCCGGCCTTAATGACTAGCCATGACGGCCTCGCCGCCGGGTCGACATCGGTCCAATCCGATGGCGCCGCCGGTGGTCTCGACGCGTTCATCGAGCTTGAAATCGACAGAGGCCGGCTGCAGGCGATCGTGGACGAGGCGGGCGTGGTGCTGATGCGCACCGCGTTCTCAACGATTGTGCGAGAATCAAAGGACTTTACCTGCGCGATTCTCACAACCGACGGCGCCACGGTCGTTCAATCGGCGCAGAGCATCCCCGCCTTTCTTGGAAGCATTACCCACACCGCGCGTGAGATCCTGGCTCAATTTCCATTGGCTGAGTGGACGCCGGGAGACGTCCTTGGCACCAACGATCCGTGGATGGGAACCGGGCATTTGTTTGACCTCACCCTCTTCGCCCCGGTCTTGGTCGATGGCAAGATCGCGGCGCTTGCCGGTGTCGTGGCACATCTGCCGGATGTGGGCGGACGAGGTCGAGATGCTGCCGCGGCGGAGATATTCGAGGAAGGTCTGCGCCTGCCGCCGATGCGGTTTGCAAGCACGCAGGGGCTGGATGCTGTTGTGTCCCGTCTGATCGAGGCAAACGTCAGACTTCCAGAACAGGTCATGGGGGATATCAGCGCGCTGCTGAATTCTCTCGGGACGATCACGGAGCGCCTGGCGGGTCTCTGCGGTGAAATAACCGTTGGGCGGTTCCACCATACGTGTCGCGAGTTGGCCACGCGGACTGAGGCATACATGCGCAGCGCGATCCTGGCCATTCCAGACGGCACATATCGATCGGTCCTCGCAGCGGAGCGGGTTGGTCATTTGAGTTTTACCGTTAAGGTGTGCGTAACGGTCGAGGGCGATCGGATCCTGGTGGATTTCGCGGGGTCATCACCGCAGGTGCCGGCAGGCGTGAATGTCGCGCTCTCCTTCACCACCGCGTACACGGTCTACGGCCTGAAGTGTCTCTTGGCGCCTGCTCTGCCGCTCAATGAGGGAATCTTCGCTCCAATCAAGGTGGTGGCTACCGAGGGCTCCATCGTCAACAGTAAGTTTCCTGCCGCAGGCTCCGCGCGCAGTTCCGTTGGACATTTCATCCCCACGTTGCTGTTTGATGCCCTTGCCGAGATCGTGCCCCACGACTGCATTGCGGAGTGCGGGGCCCCGAGACCGATCATGAACCTGCGGGGAACCGACCGGGAACGGGGGATGTTCTCGCCACTCATCATCGCGGCCGGCGGCTTCGGAGCACGTGCCACGAAGGACGGGCCGTCATGCCTGGCCTTTCCCACCAATACGGAGTGCGCACCGATAGAGATGATCGAGGCAACTGCGCCGGTTCTGTTCCGAGAGAAGGAGCTCATTATTGACTCGGGCGGCGCCGGGCTGTTTCGAGGCGGTCTGGGGCAGCGGGTCGTCGTGGAGTGCCTTGCCGATCATGCTGAAGCGTTCGTCCGCGCGCAGCGGTTAAGGCGACCGGCACGGGGCATTTTAGGTGGACGTCCGGGGGGCCTCGCGGCGATCGTCGTCAACGGCAAGGCGGTCTACAGCCCCTTGCGGAAGATTCATCTGCGGAGGGGCGACACGATCGCAATCCACTCGCCCGGGGGCGGCGGATATGGTCCCCCGACGAGCCGCGCCAGGGATCTGGTCGAGGAGGACGTGCACAATGGATATGTGTCGAGCGAGAAGGCAGCAGCCCTATACGGCGCCCAGCCGGAAACGGGCGCCGTCAAAGAGGGTGGTCGGCAATGACTGAAATGTGCGTGCTGGCGCCGACGGGCTCGCTGGGCGCCGGATACCGGCTTGAGTCTCTCAAACGGGCGATGGCCTGGAAGCCGGATTTCATCGGCTGTGATGCAGGGTCGACCGACAGCGGCCCGTACTACCTGGGGTCCGGGGCCCTTCATTTTTCGGCCGCGGCGATGCGCCGGGACCTCCAGCACATGCTCGCGGCGGCGCGCGACGCCCGTATACCGCTGTTGATTGGTTCCGCGGCCACCGGAGGAGCAGATAATCAACTCGCGGTGGTTGTCGGGATGGTTGAGGAGATTGCCCGGCAGGCCGACCAGCATTTCCGTTTGGGGGTCATCCATTGCGAGCCGCCGAGAGAGTACCTGCGAGGCAAGTATCGTGACAAGAAGATTCGTCCATTAGGCACGGCTCCCACTATCGATGAGAACATCTTTGATCGAAGTGCGCACATCGTTGCGGTGGCGGGGGTAGAGCCGTTTCAAGCGGCGTTGGACCTCGGGGCCGATGTCGTCATCAGCGGACGGGCCACCGACGCATCGATTTTCGCCGCCATACCGATGCGTGCCGGCCTTCCCGCGGGACCGGTGTGGCACGCCGCCAAGGTGCTCGAGTGCGGCGCCGCGGCGGTGGTGCATCGTCAATATTCGGACCCATTGGTCGCCTGGATTCGCGATGACCACTTTGTGGTTGAGCCGCCCAATCCGGACTATCGCTGCAGCCCGATCAGCGTCGCCTCGCACAGCCTATATGAGAATGGATCCCCGATTGAACTCATTGAGCCTTCCGGGACTCTCTGGCTCGATCGCGTCACCTACGAGGCGGTCAGCGAACGTGCCGTGAAGGTCAGCGGAAGCCGCTTCGAACCATCCAACGTCTACACGGTCAAGCTGGAAGGCGCCGAACTCGTGGGCTACCAAACCGTGGTCATTGGGTCCATCCGCGATCCCGTGATCCTCAGTCAATTGGACGGATGGTTGGAAGGCATGCAGGCTACCGCGCGGCGCCGGTTAGAGGACATTTTCGGCACCGAAGATTCCGCTTCAATCCAGATCGGCATCCGCCGCTATGGGAGCAATGGAACGCTGGGCAAGCTTGAGCCGGATCCCCGCATTTCACATGAGGTGGCGCTGGTGTTCGAGACGACGGCCGGCAACCAAGAACTCGCCGCGTCGGCGGCGAAGGCCGTAACCCACATTGCGAGTCACTATTCGGTTCCGGAGTGGTCTGGTTTGATCAGCGCGCTGGCGTTTCCACACTCGCCAATGGAGCTGAACCGGGGTCCCGTGTACCGTTTCAATTTCAACCACGTGCTCGAGCTTGAGGATCCACTTGAACCGTTCTCGATCGAAACGTTGAACGTCTAAGATAGGAGTGAGTGCCCCATGGCACGCCTGGCGGAACTGGCGACGCTGATCCGGAGTAAAAATGCCGGCCCGTTTACGTTGACGATCGACATCATGTTTGATGATCGAGCCACGTACGACCGTGTGATACGAAGCGGCGTATTGAATCGGGCCCGAATCAGCTCGATCTACAATTTGAAGGAGGAAGACGTCAACATCTTCCCGTACGCGCCGGCGCATGCGATAAAGGTCACATTCCCGCGGCCCGTGACATCAGGCGACTTGGCAGACGGCGATGTGCTCGGCGGCCAACAATACGCGCCACTGGTCGATCTTCTGATCGAGTAACAGGAGTGACGTAGCCTTCCGTATCGAGGCGTGCGGCGGTGCGGGCGCGCGTGTTCGGCGGAGCATCGCTGTCGCCGGAGTTCCTAGCACGAGAACGGTGAGTACGGACTGCGTTTTTGACTGCAATCGAACATATTAATGTATTGACATCTAAACATCATACTATTATAGTTGTGGTAATCGAATAGCGACGACTGCCGCGGGCCACGGTGCGGCGGCAGCGTAGGGGCCGGGCGACCCTCGAGTGGAACGCGGAGCAACGGGTGAGCGAGTGGTGGACTGGCCACGCCTATCAACGCGCTGATGGTTTTCGGACGGGCTCGGGGTTTTGAACGAGCCAGTAGGTCGAGAATGACGGTTTAGTCAGTAAGGTGCGCGGCAAAAGAACTCTGTGCGCACGAGTGTTCTAGGGTCGTAACGGCAATCGTTTGAACACGCGAGTGCGCGCGTAGACGAGGCACCCGTTGAGGTGGACGCTTCACCCCCCTCAGAAGCGCCGGGCCTGACCAGCCCCCTCGTCGACGCGCGTCCCCGCGTGTCCGCGTTTTCCTGATCCGTCCCGCACCTCGGCTCCCGCTCTCCAAATCTGCTTCGACAAGGAGATGATCGCCATGCGCTCATGGGAGCGCGCGGCGGCGGCGCTTGCGTGCCTCACGCCGCGCGACCGTGCGTTGCTTCGCGTGCTGCACGACCTCCGTTACCTGACGTGCGAGCAGGCGCACCGCGCGTGCTATCCCGGTCTTGCGCCGCGCAGCGTCCGCGCCCGTCTCAGCAACCTGCGGCATCGCGGGCTGATCGCCCCGCTCCGCCGCGGCGTGTTTGCCGACCGGCGCATGTTCTGGGGCCTCGGCCCGCTCGGCCGCACCGCAGCGGCCGCCCTGGAAGCCGTGGACGGCGGCGGCGGGAAAGGGGACGGCTCCGCCGCGCCATCGCGGTCGATCGTGATGGCGGCCCTGCAGCTCGAGCACCTCAGTGGGACAAACGATCTGTTCTGCGATCTGTGCGAGACCGCTCGGACGGTCCGCCTGCCGCCCTGGCGCTGGCTGGCCGGTTTCCGATCGGCCGTGGATCTCGGGCAAACGCGCCTGGTGCCGGACGCGGCGGTGCTGATCGCCGGCCCGGACGACGGATGGTGGACATACTATGTCGAGCGCGACCGCGGGACGATGCCGCTCCAGGCGATGCGCGACAAACTGGAGCGGTACGCCCTACTGTTCAGGATGGCCGCCGCGCAGTCCGGCGACCCCGCATGGCAGGCGCGCGCCGACGCATGGCTGCTGTTCTCCTGCGACGATCTCCGCCGGGCGGAGCGCCTGGCCGCCCTCGCGGCCGGCGCCGGTCTCGAGCGGGTGTGGGCCGGCCTGGCCAATGCGTGCGCGGCCGGTCTCGCGGGAGCACTCTGTGACGTATCCCCGCCGCGACAATGTCCGGCGCTGCCTTCGTGGGCGCGCGGCGCGCTCGCGGTGTCCGATACCAGCCAATCAACCGAGGAGGAGCCGGTATGAACCGTATATCGATCACCGTCCGTCTGATGCTTGCCGGATTCGCCCTGGCCGTCCTGTCGCCGCTGTTCCCCGGCCTTCCGGCCGTCGGCGTGATCCTCGCGTGCGCCGCCTGGGCCTGCCTGATCGGCGCGTACGCCGCTGCGCGGTGCGGCCAGCGCCGGACCGTCGCCCCCCCGGCCGGCGCCGTGTGGGCGGAATGGCCCGACGTCTCAGACCTGACGCGGCCCGGCGCGCTGCTCCTCGGCCTGTGGCCGGGGTCGCGCGCGCCAATGTACGTCGATGACGAGCAGGCCTCCGCGCACGCGCTCGTCCTCGGGCCGTCCGGGACCGGCAAGAGCGCCGGCGTCATCGCGCCGAACGTGCTGCTGCGGGATCCGTCGAGTGAAAGCGTCGTCGTGCTTGACGTAAAGACCGGCCCGCGCTCGCTGTGGAACACCACCGCCGGCCGCTACGGCGGCCGCGCGCACCTGTTCTGTCCGTTGCTGGACGGCTCGATCCGGTACAATCCGCTGCATCGGGCCGGGACGATCGGCGACGCGCAGCGCACGGCGGCGCTCCTGGTCCACAACACGACCCCGCGCGATCTCTCCGGCGACGCACAGGTCTACGCCTCCGCCGCCGCCGACCTGGCCGCGCTCCTCTTTCTTCACGCACAGGGCGCCCGCGCCGCCGGCGGCCACACGGTCGGATCTGTGTACCGGGTGCTGCTCGGCGGCGCGGGGATGGTTCGGGCCACGCTCGCGGGAAGCCCGATCGCCGAAGTGCGGGAGCGGGCGGGGGTGTTCGCGGCGCGCGAGCGCCGCGTGCGGGACGCGGCGGTGACCGGACTGCTGCAGCGCCTCGCGGCATGGGCCGACCCCGCGATCGATGACGCGACCTCCGGCCATTGGGACCTTGGGCAGCTGGGCCGAACGCCGTCCGCGCTCTACATTCTCCTGCCCGAGCCCGAGGCCGCGCGGCTGCAGCCGCTCGTGGCGTGGCTCGTCGCGGATCTGCTGGACACTTTGATCGACCAGGCCGATCGCGGCGAGCAGCGGTGTCCCGTCCGCGTGTATCTCGATGAATTCCGCCGATTCGGATATCTCGCCGGACTGAGCGACCGGCTCCCGACGCTCCGCGAGCGCGGCGTGAGCGTCGTGCTCGGGGCGCAGGTGCTGAGTCAGATCGAGGACGTGTACGGCGCGCGGGACGCGCGCTCGCTCGTCGCCAACACCGAAACGAAGCTCATCTTCCGGGCGGGCGACATCGAGACCGCCCGAACCGTGAGCGCGTGGCTCGGGCAGACGACGGTGCCGGTGATCTCACGGACGATCGCGCCCGGAGGCGCCCGCGCCACGGTGCAACCCTACGTGCGGCCGCTCGCGATGCCCGACGACATCCTGCGGCTTCCCGACAACACCGTTCTCGCGCTGGCCGGCGCCCGCCGTCCGTTCGTGCTCCGTCAGGCACGCTGCTTCGATGCAACTGTCCGCGCGCTGCTTGGCTTCACGCGACAAGAGCCGCCGTTTGCCCTGCGGCCACGAACGAGTCGTGCGCCGGCGGCGGCACCGGCGGCCGCGGCCGCCGCCCCCGCGGCGCCCCAACCCGCACCGGCTCCGCGCCGGCGGCCGGCGCCCCGACCGCACGGCGGCGTGCGCGTCTCTCCTTAGATGGTTCAGTCCGCCTGCTCGGTGACGAATCCGCGGATTGCTTCCACCGAGGGGATGAAATAGTAGGCGCCGGTCAGCGCCTTTGTGTAATTGGTCAGCGCATCCCGAACGCCGTCGGTGACCCCGGCCATACTGTCCAGCATCCCGGCGAGGCGCTGTTGGTCGGCGCTGAAGCCGACGAACACCGTGCCGTGGTTCGTGACCGTGCCGTACGGCATGTTCCGGCGGAAGATATGGCCGAACGTGTCCTGATCGGTCCGGGCGACGTGAGAGTCGGAGGGCTTCGGGTCCAGCTCGACGCTGTCGGGTTTGCGCCGGCCGATGACGCGCTCCTGCGCAGCAACATCGAGCGACTCCCAACGGGCGGCATCGTGGCCCCACTTTTGAAGCAGCAGGACGGTGCCGCCCGCGCCCGGTGTTCCCTTCGGCACCGCGAGCACCTCGGGGGCCTCCAGCAGGCTTGGGTTTTCGGTCCCGTCGATAAAGCCCGTGAGGTCGTGGTCGTAGCGATAGGGCCAGCTCGATGTCTCCTCGGCGACCGACGCGAGACCGGCGAGCGCGGCGATCGCCTGGCGCGATTCGTCGAACACGACGTCGTAGGCGCTGCCCGAGAGCCAGAGCACCGCGTCGTGCTGCGTGGCCGGCATCACGTACCCGTCCGCTCCGCGGATCTCGCGGTTGAAGCCGGTGACGCCGGGCGGTATTCCACCGGGCACCGCGCCGCGCCACAGTTCGGGTCGGAATCCCGAAACCAGATTGATCCCGCCGATCGTGGTGCGGGGTTCCCGGAGGTTGGCCATCGTGGTGATCAGGTCCGAGGGGTTCTTCCCGCGCCGCAGATCGAATTCGAGATAGGCGTGCGAGGTGGTGCCGAGGGCAAAGATTCCACTCTGGGGCGTGCCCATCGCGTCCTCTCCGTACCCACCGGTGGAGCCGTCGGACTGGAGTTCCGAACCCGACGCCCCAACCCCTTCGCGGCGAAGCGTGCGACCTGCGGGGCGCGGCGAAGCGCCGCGGCCGGATGAGTAGGGGCGCCAGCCGGCCGCGCAGAAGGCGAAACGAATGAACGGCAGCGCAGACGTGGTCATTATCGGCGGCGGGATCGTGGGCATCTCGGCCGCCTACTTCCTGAGCGAGGCCGGCGTGCGCGACATCGTCGTCCTCGAACGGGCGACGGTGGGCGCCGGCGCCACCGGCCGGGCGGCCGGTGTCATGCTGGTGCAGAGCGGTTCGGACGCCGATCTCAGCTTTCAGTTGGAGGCCGTCGCCGTCCACCGGCGCTTCCACGAAGAACTCGGGACCGACCTGCGCGCGACGGGATCGCTGCTGCTCTGGCGCTCGGCCGGCGACGCGCAGGCCGCGCGAGAGCGGCTCGGGTTTCACGCGGACCGCGGAATCATCATGGAAGCCCTCGGTCCCGACGACCTTCGCCGCGAGTTTCCGTATCTTGCGGCCGACGACGTGGCCCTCGGCACGTACACCGGTGTCGATCAATGGGCGACGCCGCTTGCCACGATGCAGCGGCTCGCCGACGCCGTCCGCGGCCGCGGCGTCGTCGTCCGGGAAGGCACGCGTGTCGTGGACGTCGAGACCGACGGCAACCGGGTGCAGCGGGTCGTGACGAATGACGGCGGCGTGGCCGCGGGGAGCGTGATCAACGCCGCCGGGGCCTGGGCCCGCGATCTCGGCGAACTGAACGGCGTACGCGTGGCGGTGTCGCCGCGGAAGCGCCAGGCATTCATCCTGGAGCCGCCGCCCGGGGTCCCATCCGACTCGGCCTTTATAATGGAAGAAGCGGACGATTTCTACTGCAAGACGCGGGCGGAAGGGCTCATTATGGTCTGCGGGCAGCCGCCGGGCGAGACGCTCGACGACGTGGTGGAGTGGGGCTACCTCGACGACGCCTTGTCCCGCACGGAGCGGCGGATTCCCGCGGCCCGCTCCATGCCGATCGTCGGCGCCTGGGCCGGGATCCGGCCGGTCTCCCCCGACGGCAAGCCGTCGTTGGGGCCGGCTCCCGGGCTCGAAGGCTACTATGTCGCCGGAGGCTTCGGCGGCCAGGGCTTCACCCAGGGTCCGCTCGGCGGCCGCCTCGTGGCGGAATTGATCACGACGGGCCGGCCGAGCCTCGACCTGGCGCCCTTCCGGCCGGACCGCGCCGTCCGTTCGCCGCGGCCGCGCTGACGCGCGGCGCGCGAATCCGCATGTGGATCGACGCGCATCTGCATCTCGACGCGGCTGAATTTGAGCCCGATCGTGACGAGGTCGTGGCGCGCGCCGCGGCGGCCGGAGTCGGGTTGATGGTCTCCGCCGCGACGACCGTCGCCGGCGCCGAACGCGTCCTCGCCCTGACCCGCCGTTTTCCCGCCGTCCGGGCCGCCGTGGGCGTGCATCCCGAGCATGCCGGTGAGGTGGATGCGGCCGCCATCAACGCGCTCGAGCGCCTCGTCTCCGATCGGGCGGTCGTCGCGATCGGCGAGACTGGTCTCGATTACGTGCGCGGCCTCGCCGCCAAGGCGGCGCAGATCGACGCGTTTCGCGCGCAGGTCCGGCTGGCGCGCCGGCTCGACCTGCCCGTTGTGGTGCACGATCGCGAGGCGCACGACGATGTCGAGCGGATACTACGAGAGGAAGGCGTGTCCAAGGTTGTGCTGCACTGTTTTTCGGGCCCGCCGGAGATGGCCGTGCGCTGCGCCGCGTCGGGATGGATGATCTCGCTCGCGGGGCCGGTGACTTTCCGAAACGCGGGGAGCCTTCGGGATGTGGCGCGGGCGCTGCCGGATGACCGGCTGCTGGTCGAGACGGACGCGCCGTACCTCAGCCCGGTGCCGGTGCGGGGGCGCCGGTGTGAGCCGGCCTTCGTCATCCACACGGCGCGCGCCGTCGCGGGTCTGCGCGGCGTCTCGCTGGACGCGCTCGAAGCCGTGGTGGAGCGGAACGCGCGCCGCGCCTTCGGCGTTTCGGAAGAGAGGTCTCCGTCGGGGAGCGACGAACGGTCGGCGGAGAAGGAGCGGTGAGAAGCGGGATGATGAGACCGTGGCACAGCCGCCGCAGGGTCGCGCTGCTGCTTGCGATCGCGACCGCGGTGGTGCTGGTCGGGATGCCGGGCGAGCAGTCCTCCGTCTCCGCATTGACGTTTCCGTCGACCGCGGATGAGGTCAAGTTCGGCGCCCAGACCGCCAAGCAGATCGAATCGCAGTTCCGCCTCATCAACGATCCGGCGCAGGTGGCCCGTCTACAGCGGGTGGGCGACGCGATCGCGCGCGTCGTGGAACGCCAGGACCTCCCATACCACTTCAAGATTGTCGCGGTGCCCGGCATCAACGCACTCTCGATCCCCGGCGGGTGGGTGTACGTGACCGAGGGCATGATGCGGTTCGTGCGCTCCGACGACGAACTCGCCGCCGTGTTGGCGCACGAGATGACGCACGTCAACCACCGGCACTACTACATTCAGGCGGACCGCGAGCGGCATCTGACACCCGCGCTGCTGGTCGCGTTGGCCCTGTCCATACTCGCGCATTCGCCGGCGCCGCTGCTCGGCGCCCAGGTCTCCCTGATGGCCGTCATGAACAATTACCAGCGCGACCTGGAGCACGAAGCCGACCTCAACGGGGTGACCTACCTCACGAAGACCGGCTACTCGCCGGTGGCGATGCTGACCCTGATGGAGCACCTCGCGCAGGAAAGCCGGTTCACCGCGCACCCCGATCCGACGGGCCTCGAGGACCACCCGCTGCCGCAGGAGCGGGTCGACTATATCCGGGCCGACCTGCAGAGCCGCCACGTCCCGATCGTGCGCCGTCCGGTGGAGGGTTACCTTCGCATCGCGCTCGAGCCGGCGCAGCCCGCCCCCGGCGCGCCGGTGACTATTCGCGTCGACGGCCAGCCGATCGTGACGCTGGGAGCGGCCGTCAACGGCCAGGCCGCGGCCGACCGCGCCCTGGCCCTCGCCGTCCGGCTCAACACGTTCTTCAACCGGGACCCCGAGCCGTTCGACGTCCGGGCGGTCGCGGCCGGCGGCACGTGGAGCGTCGTCGGGGGAGAGATGCCGCTGTTCGAGGTGACCCCGCAGGACGCCGCGTTCGCGCAGACGACAGCCGCGGCGCTCGCGGAGGAAATCCACGCGAGTCTCACGCGCGTGATCACCGCCGCGCCCTACGTCCGGAAGTTCTGAGTGGAGGTCCACGTCGCGTTCCTGCCGCAGGAGGCAGACGACGTGCGCCGGCGCGTCGCCGTGGTGATCGATGTGCTGCGGGCGACGACGTCGATCCTCACCCTCCTCGAGCGCGGCTGCGCGGAGGTCGTCGTCGCGCGGAACGTCGCGGCCGCCCGCCGCTATGCCGCGGAGAGCGCCGGGAGGCGTGTCGCGCCGGTGGTCGAAGCCGGCCGCCGCGGCGGTGATGACGCGCCCGCGGTCTCGACGCCGCCGGTCCGCACGGCCGGAGAAGAGGGCGGGCTCCCGCCGGAGGGTTTCGAATTCGGCAACAGCCCCGCGGCGTTCGCGCGCGCGGACGTCAGGGGAAGCCGGGTCGTGATCGCGACGACGAACGGTACCAAAGCGCTTCACGCCGTGCGCGGCGCGCCGGCCGTGTTCACGGCATGCCTGCGCAACCGGGCGGCCGCCGCGCGCGCGGCCGTCGAGGCCGCGCTCCGCGGCGGCTTCGATCTCACGGTGGTGTGCGCAGGACGGGAGGGGCGGTTCAGCCTCGACGACGCGTACGCCGCCGGCGGGGTGGTCGACGCGATCGAAGAGCAGCTTGCGGATCGGGCGCCGCACACCTCGACCGACGCGGTGCTCGCGGCGCGGACGCTCTACCACGCATGGCCCGATCCCGTCGACGTGTTCCGGCAGACGGCGGGAGGCCGGAATGTCGCGGCGATCGGACTCGAGGAAGACCTGCGCTACTGCGCGGTGCGGGACTGCTCGGAGCTCGTGCCGTGCGTAGGGAACCGGCTCACGCTGTTGGAGTGAGCGCCGTCCGGCTTCGCCCGGCCGTTGCGGCCGCTCCACTTGGCGATCTGCCAGGTAGCCTTGAGCTTCCCGGCGTATCCGCGGAGCAGCCCATGTTTCTCCAGTTTGGACAGGTGCGCGAGGCCGCCGAGCGGTACGGTGCAGCTGCGCAGCCCGGAGTTCTTGACGTGGCGGCTGAGGGCGGCCTCGACGCCGAAGCCGGTGCTCCCGAGGTCGGGGATCGCGTCGAGCACAGACCGCCGCATGGCCCGCTGGCCGGAGAAATTCGGGAATAACCGTTGCATCAGGTCCGGTTCAATTTGTCCAACGCTGACCTCCACCGCTCCCCGCAGGACGGGTCGAAGGAGATCCTCCACGTGACGGCTGGTGAGACCGAGCAGATCACCGTCGAGCAGCAGGATGACGCGGGCGTCCGTGGCCGCGAGCCCGGCGGCGATCGCACCGCCCTTGCCGAGGTTCTCGATGAGTTCAATGACCCGCGCGCCATGGGCGCGGGCCGCATGCCCGGTGGCGTCCCGCGATCCGTCGCTGACGACGACCACGTCGTCTACGAGGCCGCTGTGCTTCACGGCCGCCACCACGTCGCCGATCGTGCGTTCTTCATTGAAAGCCGGAATGATCGCCGCGACCCGGGGCATATTCCCTCCCGTTCACGGCCATGTTCCCCGATGATCCGGCGTTTCCTCCACTTGGCGCTGTGCGCGCTCGCGATCGCGCTTGCGGCCGGCGCCTTCGGCGCCACGGCGGCGCAGGCCGAAGAAGTGCTCCTGCGCGTCGGCGACGCCGCGGTGCCGCCGGGGACGATCGTCTACGGCGATGCGGTCGTGATCGGCGGCACGCTCGATGTAGGCGGCACGGTGACCGGCAACGCCACCGCGGCCGGGGGGTCCGTACACGTCAGCGGACACGTCGGCGGCGACGTGCGTGCCGCCGGCGGCAATGTCATCCTCGACTCCACGGCCGTCGTCGGCGGGACCGTCCAGGCGTCCGGCGGCAGCGTCCGCATCGCGCCGGGCGCCATCATCCGCAGAGCGCCGCCGGGCCATCCGGCGCCGCAGGCGCCCCCCGTTTCGCCGATACCGCCGATGCCGTTCCCGCCGCCATCGCCCGGGCCCTCACCGTCGCCGCTCCCGTGGCAGTTCCCGGGGCTGCCCTCGTGGATGCCGCCGTTCTTCGGCGTCCTGGCCGTGTGGAAGCTTGTCGGGGGCGTGCTGCTGCTGCTCGCGCTCCTCACTTTCGTCGTGACCGCCTGGGCCACGGCCGCGGTGTTCCCCGGGGTCACCGCGGCGGTCGCGGGCGCCCTCGAGCGGAGTCCCGCCGCATCGGTCCTCGCCGGCGCGCTGGTCTGGCTGCTCATCGGACCGGTCGCCGTGCTGCTCGTCTTGAGCGTCGCGGGCATCCTGCTCGTGCTGTTGCTCGTCTCCGCGCTGCTCATCGCGATTCAGCTGGGCATCAGCGCGGTCGCGGTACTTGTCGGGCACCGCGTGCGGCCTGGACGGCTCGCGGTCGAGGCGGCGGTCGGCGCGCTCCTGCTCGCCATCGCCTTCGCGGTTCCGCATCTCGGCTGGCTCGCGGGGTTCGCGGCCACGACCTGGGGGACCGGCGGTGTGGTTGTGGCCATTATGGAGCGGCGCCAACGCCACGGCCCGGTGCCGCCTGCGCCGCCGACGCCGTCCTCGTCCCCTCCGCCGGCGGTCCCCGCGCCGCCGGTGGCGTAGCGGCAGACGGCCTCCGCGTGTCTGTTATAATAGAAAGGTAGCGCGCGCCCGTAGCTCAGCGGATAGAGCGTCGGCCTCCGGAGCCGTAGGTCGGGGGTTCAAATCCCTCCGGGCGCGCCAGACTTTCCCGGTCCAACCCGGAGACATGGGTAACACTTCGTACCTAAGACATAGGTAACACTTTCGGCCCAAACGGATTGTCGAGCGGTTCGAGCACGCGCGTCTCGAGATCAAAGTAGCCCAAGTCATAGTCCATAAAGCTGACCAGCCAGATATC